>JAYTUY010000076.1:0-27361 GCA_043744275.1 Saprospiraceae bacterium | reverse complement strand
TTTAAAAGGGCTAAAGCAACTCAATCTAAACATAAATTAAATTCATCTTGAATTACCAATATTTAATTTATTCCTAATTTAACAAAGTCAAGCTAAGTTAACAGTTACAGATAATAATCAAAAAACTGCTGAAGGTACTCCAAAAAGTGTAACAGGAGAAGAAGTGGATGCTGTCAATTTTCAAAATGTTATTCGTGATAATGAAGGAAAACTTCCTCAAACCACATATCAAGGAGTCGACATAAGTTCAAAACTCGTAAACCCTTGTGATTATAAAGTAAAAAACTAAACGATATGCGTTATTCAATAATATTAATCATAGTATTTTTTGTAAATACACTATTAAGTCAATCTTATGATAACAGGAGAAAACAAATAGATAACATTGTATATCTAACAGACATAGGATTTGTAACAAATATTATCATTGAACGTAGCGATTCTAAATTAGCTTTATTAACAAATTATGACTTTGCAACAATTATAGGTAAGAGATTTAATTTTGATAAAAGCATTGGTGATAGTTTAAGAGGATACTTACTTGGTGGGTACAATGAATCCAGTTTATGGTACTCAGAAATATCACGCTATATTGTATCAGATAGTCTATATAAAAAAATATCTGTATTGTCTCCTTGTGCAGTTTATAGCTTATACTATAGTGAAAAAGGTTTTCCCAAAGACAAAAAATACTCCGATTCAGAAATAAGGTCGGCTGTTGCATATTTAATAAAAAATGATATTAAAGTAGTACCTGACTTTTTTTCATTCTATAGTATTGATGTTTCTCCATGTCGCAAGAAAAATATTATCAAGAATAGAAAAAGAAGTAAATAACTCGCTTGCACGGGGTATGATTTGGATTGACAACGAATCTTTAATTAAAGAATGGGGCTGCTTGTAAACGGTTAAATGCCCGACTGCTTGCGAGCAAGTGCCTATAAAAACAGCAAAATACTGAGGGAGTAAAACCACCCCCTCAGTAAAATCATTAAAAAAATAAAAAAAGCATGAAAAAATACCTAACCACCACCTTGATAATGCTCATAATAGCCACCACCACCTACGCCCAAATTCCTCAGATTCTGAAGAAAGATACGGTCGTGCTATCGGTGTACAATAACAACCAACGGTATATGCTCTACCCAATGCCCTTCGGCAAGGACAAGCCCGATAAAGACTTCACCGCCGAAATGGTTGTCGCCCTCGATACCATCAATGTGCTACAAACAGCCACCCAAAAGGACAGCTCAGGCAAATATCCCAAGAGGTGGATCACGCAGCGAAAATGCGGCAAACTGCCCACGAATGTGAAAGACAAAGTAGCCATCTTATATCTGAATATAGGCTGCGATATCAGCACGCAGGTACTGAATGCCCAAGAAGCAGGCGCATTAGCCGTCATAATGATCCATACAACGGACATCAAAGACAGCGTCACCCTGCCCAAAAAATCGCTTCTCATCCGCTACGACGATGATAATAAGGTGAAAATCCCGTGCTTCACAGTTCGATTAGGTATTGGCGCAAAGCTGACGCAGATGCTTCCGTCTTTAGTGGGCATACAACGTCCCAAAACCACTATTGATAGCACCCAAGCCCTGCAAGTCGCCAATCCATTGATAGCGAATCCATTACAAACAATGGATAAAGAAAAAGCCAAGCCAACAGGTGCAGACGCTCCAATAACTGCCAATATTGCCGCAGGAGAAGGCAATACCCAAGCCTATTCCACAGAAAAAATAGGTTGGGATGTATCGCCCAACCCAGCGAGTCAAGAAGCTATTCTTCACTACAACTTCACTCAGGCAATACCCCTCAGTATTGAAGTGTTCAACGAAGCTGGGCAACTCGTCACGAATTACCATTTGCCCGAAAATTCGACAGGTACATTGAATATGGATGTGTCATCGTGGGTGACGGGTATTTATTCCGTCCGTTTGGTAGCTGGAGATTTGAAGGAGGTGAAGCGGTTGGTGGTGGCGCATTGAGGTTATTGAATCAGGATTATTAGGATTTTTAAGGATTTAATAGGATGTCAGCGTGTAGGACTTTACGCGCTGACATTTGTTTTCTTCAAATTACACCATACCAACACCCCTTATAAAATAGTCCTTGCTTCAAGCAGAAGCATATTCCGTAAAAGGGCGCATTTGTGGCGCATGAAAAGCCAAAACAATATCTGATTTAGGCACACCTTTGTTTTCAATGTCTCCAACAATGTCATAATCAGAAATATTTCTTTGTACCCAAATTTTACCGTCAATGATATCAAAATGGAAAATGACGGAGAAAATTTGTCTGTCTTTTCGCCACCCTGCGTACAAAACTTGATAGTGGTCATTTACAGGGTCAATGATAAGACGAATTTGGGTATCATCGGGTTTATGCGTTTGTTTAAGCTCATCAGCAGCATATTCCTTTAGCACCTCTTGAATCATTTGACGATAGGTTAGAACTTTATCCATTGTGTGATTTCATTTTTAACGGGTTCAAAAATAATAATTTGAGCGTTTTCTTCATGTAAACGTTTTTGAATAAAACGACCTTAACATTTTGATGGAATAAATCTCTTGCCATGAATTGTCGGTATTTTTCTACAAAAATACATATTTTTTAAGAAGAAACTTACTTATAGGCGTGAAAATAAAAAACCCGCTGGCTTATGATGTCATTCAAAAAAACTCAAGGCTGAAAATACTGAGGGGGTACAAAACCTCCCAGACCTAATATCAAACAATACAAACTGAATAACTCAGTAGGTACTTTGGACATTGATGTGAGCCACAGGTCAAATAGCGTCTATAATGTTCGGGCGGCTTCTGATAAGCAAAACGAGGTGAAGCGGTTGGTGGTGGCGCATTGAAAATAGTCTCAATTCTTAAACATCTCAGGATGCTTTTCATCAAAATCAGTAGCATCCTGATAGGCTTTTGCTAAAGCCAAAATAGTGGCTTCATCAAAAAGATTGCCCATGAAAGTGATGCTTGACGGGCGACCTTCTACAAAACCATTGGGCATAACGACTACTGGATGCCCTGTCAAATTGGTGATTTGCAACTGATTGACTCCGAAATTGGAGGTCACTATTACATCAAAATTTTTCATCAAACTATTGACTTCTTCAATCATTTTAGTCCGTAAGCGATTGGCATTCACATAATCTACGGCAGGCAATAAACGAGCTGCTCGGAACTGATTGGGCCAAGAGCCTTTGGTCTGCATTGTGAGTTCATCGTCCAGATTGGTTCGTGTGAGTTCATCGAAAGCGGCGGCACATTCACTCATTAAAATAATATCAATAATTTTAGGTGGAATACTTGTTTTAAAAGTCATCGGAATCAACTTTGCGCCCATTTTTTCAAGCATTTCAAGCGTCCGCCATTCATTGCGGGTTTTTGGGAGCGAATCAAAAACATTGGTCGGGTAGCCGATTCTCAACTTGGAAATATTGGTTTCGCTATAATTAAATGGCATATCGCGCACCGTTTTGTCTTTTCCGTCCTCTCCCCGAATGGCTTCGAGCACAATCGCCGCATCTTCAGCGTAGCGCGTGAGGGGACCTAACTTATCCAAGCTCCAACACAAGGTCATAGCTCCCGCACGACTCACGCGACCAAACGTGGGACGCAAACCCGTAGCTCCGCACTCAGTCGAAGGCGAAACTATAGAACCCAACGTTTCTGAGCCAATGGCAAATGGCACAAGCCCTGCCACCACCGCCGAAGCCGACCCTGCCGACGACCCACTCGACCCCCTCAGTAAATTCCAAGGATTTCGCGTTTTACCGCCGAACCAAACATCGCCCATTGCCAAAGCACCGAGCGTCAGTTTCACAACCATTACAGCCCCTGCTTTTTCTAATTTTTCAACCACCGTAGCGGTTTGGTCAATCGTTTGATTTTGAAAAGGGGCAGCTCCCCAAGTGGTTTTAGTGCCTTTCACAGCTATTAAATCCTTGACGCCATAGGGAATGCCGTGAAGCAGACCTCGATATTTGCCTTTGGCGATTTCATCGTCTGCCTGTTTAGCTTGTTGGAGAGCAGCCTCTTCGGTGAGGCTGATGACGCAATGCAGGGTATCGCTGTATTTTTTTAAGCGTTCGATGAAAAATTTTGTTAAATCGACAGACGTTATTTTTTTATTTTTAATCAAATTCGCTAATTGAGAAACGGTGTAAAATGCCAAATCTGCTTTGTTTTTAGGCATTTCTGCTTTGGTTGATGCCCATTTAATTGGCTTTTGTATTTTAGATATTTGCATTCCAATGGGCATAGGGTCGAAATACAAAGCAGGCGCGACCCAATTATCGAGGTGTTGGCTGTGTACGGCTTTGATGGCTGTCATATTGTCCAAGACTTCATTGAGCATCGAATCGCGCTCGGCATCCGTAAAGGTGACGTCTATAAATTTTTCAACAACAGAAACATCGCTTTTAGTAATGTTGACTTGAGAGAAAATTGAAGAGGTGAATAGGCAGCTTAGGAATAAGGTCATTATTTTCATCATACTCATATATATGTAGGTGTAGTTGGAAAATGGATTTAAAACATGAATATTTTTTTCTTATAAAATCTAAGAGTAGAATTAAAAATGAAAAGGTAAGGAACATTTTATAAAATGGTAACAATTTTACCCTAATAGCGTTAAAAATCAAGTTTTTACGAAGCTAATAATGTGAAAATTTTGATATTCGGGTGCAATGCTATTATTTTGCACGTCCTTTGAAAAAAAAGATAGCGAGTATGCCTAAACGCTCTTCGTTTGAGGCATATTTTTAAAACAAATTTTAATTTTCTCAATAAAAAAAAGAAAAACCGAGAAATGGCTCTGATTCAGAAAATACGCAGCAAATCGGCGTTAGTGTTGACTTTAATGGTTTTAGCGATTATTTCATTTATCGCTATGTTGATTATGAATGATAGTAATCCAGATGGAAACGGAGGCTTGAATAGATTCCGCGACACGAATACCGTTGGTAAAGTAGTGGGTAAAGAGTTGAGCATCCAAGATTTGGATAAAACAGCAGAGGCTATGTATGGCAATCAAGCTGGCGATTTAAGCGTTCGCAACGGTATTTTTGGCTTTTTCGTTGAAAATGCTTTAGTGAGCAAGGAAGCAGCCGCTTTAGGATTGGGCGTGAGCAGAGACGAATTGCTTGACCTTGAGTTTGGACCCAATCCAAGCCAAGTGATTACGAGCAATCAAGCTTTGATGCAAAACCCTGAGCAATTGGGTCAAATCAAAAAATTGATTGAAACCAATACTTTACAACCACAAGGTAAAGTCTATTGGGCTGAAATCGAGAACCAAATTGTGAAAGAACGCCTCCAAACAAAATTGAATAATTTGGCAATAAAAGCCGTCTATACGCCTTCTTGGTTAGTGGATGAAGGGTATAAAGAATTGACACAACCTGTTGATTTTGAATTTGTTAAAGTGCCTTTTGATCGCGTGGACGAAAAAGAAGCCGCTATCACTGATGCTGATTACGAAGCTTATTTGAAAGAAAATAGAGGTCGGTATGAAAATGACGAAGAGTCACGGGCAATAGAATACGTAGCATTTGATGTAGCTCCTTCGGCAGAAGATTCGATGAAAATATCGGCTAAAGTAGCTTCATTAAAAGAGGCATTCCGCACAACTGATAAGGATTCGGCTTTTGCAGTGGCTAACGGCGGTCTCGTGACCCCTCAGTATTTATTGAAAGATGCGTTGGCGAAAGCGGTTCAAGATTCACTTTTCAATGCTCCTGTGGGCACTGTCATCGGACCATATTTGGATAATAAAAATTATTTTTTGGCAAAATTGATTGAGCGTCGGACAGCACCTGACTCGGTTAAATCGCGCCATATTTTGATTCAAACACCTGATGCTCAAAGAACAGCTGATAGTTTGAAAGCTTTATTGGATGTAAACGCTACTTTGTGGGATTCATTGAATGTTAAATATAGCTCTGATCAAGTAGCTAAAATGAGAGGTGGCGATCTTGAATATCAACCACATGGTAAGATGGTGCCTGAATTTGATAATTTGATTTTTTATAAAGCACAACAAGGTAAATTTTATACAGTGGCAACACAATTTGGTGTGCATATAGTGCAAGTAACAGGCATTAAAACAGGCAAAAACGAATCATATGCGAAGGTAGCTTACATCCGCGAAGGTTTAATCCCAAGCCAAGCGACTGATAGAAAAGCTTCCGCTGCGGCTGATGAATTGCTTTTGAGTAGTAAAAATATTGAAGAATTGAAGAAAAATGCAGCGGCTAAAAACCTGACTGTATTGCCGTCAACGCCATTCCGCACCAACGATGCTTCGTTGGGTGTTTTGGGTCAAGCAGAAGGTATCCGTCAAGTCATTCGTTGGGCTTTTGAGGCTGGTGTAGGTGAGCGTTGCAAAACGACATTTGGTTTGCGCGAAAAAGGTGAGGCTTACAACAGCAAATATGTGGTGGCTGCTTTAAAAAGCATTATCCCCAAAGGATTCCCCTCAGCAAAAGAACTAAAAGATCAACTAACGCCTTATGTGAAAAATCGTAAAAAAGGAGAATTTTTGAAATCAAAAATTACCTCTTCCGATTTGAATGCTATTGCAGCACAATTTAATTCAAAAATAGATACAGCTAAAGGTGTGACTTTTAATGCGACATTTATTCCGAATTTAGGAGCTGAGGCGCGGGTTATTGGTTCTGCTTTCACAACTGAAGCGGGTCAAGTAAGCAAGCCCATTGCAGGTGATAACGGCGTATATGTTTTGAAAGTAACGAGTAAAACAAATATCGAGAATAGCCCAGTTGATAAAAATGTTTTACGTCAACAAATGGCATCTCCAATAAAAGGACAAATTAGAGGAACAATATTAAGATCGCTTCGTAAAAAAGCAGACTTGGTTGATAACCGCTCTAAATTTTTCTAAGATATTATATCTTCTAACACTATCAAACAAACACCCTCGTTTTGGTCGAAAAACCGAGCGAGGGTTTTTGTTTGCTAGTGTTATTTATAATTTAAGAAAATAAACTACGATTTATAACTCAATTAAAATTTAAGTAAAACATGAACATTGCAGTTGTTGGAACAGGATATGTCGGTTTGGTAACTGGCACTTGCTTCGCCGAAACAGGAAATCACGTTATTTGCGTTGATATTGATGCTAAAAAAATTGAACGCATGCGCAACGGGGATGTGCCTATATATGAACCCGGTCTTGAAACATTGTTTGAACGCAATACCAAACAAGGTCGCCTTCATTTCACCACCAATTTGAAAGAAGCCATTGACAAAGCGCAAATCATTTTCCTTGCGCTGCCAACGCCTCCAGGTGAGGATGGCTCTGCGGATTTATCTTACATCTTAGGTGTTTCTAAAGATTTATCTAAAATTATTACAGAATACAAGGTTATTGTTGATAAAAGCACTGTTCCTGTTGGCACATCAGAGCGCGTACATGCGGCATTGGCTGCCAATTTAGATGAAAGCCTTTTTGATGTGGTGTCTAATCCAGAGTTTTTAAGAGAAGGTGTGGCGGTTGATGACTTTATGAAGCCAGACCGCGTAGTTATCGGCACTACCTCAGAGCGCGCTCAAAAGTTGATGAAACAACTGTATGAGCCTTTCGTTCGCCAAGGCAATCCTATCTATTTCATGGACGAACGCTCGGCAGAGATGACAAAATATGCAGCCAATTCTTATTTGGCTATGCGTATTTCTTTTATGAATGAAATTGCTAACTTGTGCGAGCAAGTGGGTGCCAATGTGGACTCAGTTCGCATCGGTATGGGCAGTGACAATCGGATTGGTAAGCGTTTTCTATTCCCAGGTATCGGCTATGGTGGCTCTTGTTTTCCAAAAGACGTACAGGCTTTGGCAAAAACAGCAGAAGAACATAATTATGATTTCAAAATTTTGAACTCGGTCATGGATGTCAATACCATCCAAAAAACTGTTTTAGTTAAAAAAATAATGAGATATTTTGATAATGACGTAGCAGGTAAAACTTTTGCTATCTGGGGCTTGGCTTTCAAACCCAATACAGATGACATCAGAGAAGCACCTGCTTTGTATATTATTGATGAATTGCTTGAAGCGGGTGCAAAAATTCAGGTTTTTGACCCTGAGGCAATGAGCAATGTGAAGCGCATTTATGCTGATAGAGTTGAATATATGAATGATGAATATGAGGTGCTTAACGGAGCAGATTCACTCATCATTGCTACTGAATGGGCTTTGTTCAGAACACCTGATTTTGAAAAACTTCAATCTTTGACATCTAAAGCCATTTTCGACGGGCGCAATCTTTATGATATTACTGAAATGAAAGGTCGCGGTTTTCATTATGAAAGTATTGGAAGAAATATTGTCTCTCTTGTATTGTCAAATATGGTAATGGGTAATGAGTAATATTACCTATTACCTATTACCTATTACCTATTACCTATTACCTATTACCTATTACCTATTACCTATTATCCATAATATACTGAGGGGGTGAAAAAACAAAACTAACTATGAATCAACAACGCCGACTCGCTATAATCATCTATACCATTGCCGATTTTTTTTCGGCAATGGTAGCGTGGTCATGTTTTTTCCTATATAGAAAATGGACAGTTGAAGGGCGTTCTCATGATTTTTCTATACTCGACGATCCCAAATTTACTTTAGGCGTTTTTATCATACCTGTCGGATGGGTTTTGTTTTATTCCATTTTCGATAAATATCGCGATATTTATCGGTTAGCCCGTGTTGATACTTTCACACGCACATTTTTCCTCACATTCTTAGGTGTCTTTTTCCTGTTTTTTACTTTGATATTGGATGATTTTGTAACGGATTATACCACCTACTACAAATCATTTCTCGTCCTATTTTCTCTACATTTTTTTATAACGGTTACCGCTCGCATGATTTTGCTTACGAGGGCTAATCGGCGAATCAAAACAGGTCGTGTTTTCTTCAATACCTTAATCATTGGGGGCAATCAAAATGCCCTTGAACTCTATGAAGATATAACAGGAAGAACGAAAAGCTTGGGTTATAAATTCATTGGATTTATCGATTCTAATGGCAATTCGACCAATGTTTTAGGTAAATATTTGCCTAAATTGGGTAAAATTGAAAATATTTCAAGGATAATTGCTGAAAATAATATCGAAGATGTCATCATTGCCATCGAAACTTCTGAGCATAATCGGATGAAACAAATCCTCGATACCTTGTTCGATTTCGGCAATCGAATCATCATCAAAGTCATCCCTGATATGTACGACATCATGCTCGGAACAGTGAAAATGAGCCAACTTTATGACGCCGTTTTGATTGAAATCAAGCAAGATTTGATGCCTTATTGGCAAGTTGTTTTGAAACGAGTGATTGATATTTTAGCCAGTTTTTTGGGATTAATAGTGCTGTCTCCAGTTTATTTATACATTGCTATCAGAGTCAATCTTTCTTCAAAAGGCTCTATTTTCTTTTGGCAGGAGCGCGTCGGTATCAACGGAAAGCCGTTTATGATTATCAAATTCAGGTCAATGTACTTAGATGCCGAAGATGGTGGACCTCAACTCAGCCGCACTGGCGACGACCGTTGCACACCTTGGGGAGCAACGATGCGTAAATGGAGACTGGATGAATTGCCGCAGTTTTGGAATGTTTTGAAAGGCGATATGTCGCTCGTGGGTCCGCGTCCTGAGCGTCAATTTTATATAGACCTTATCATGCAACGCGCACCCCATTTTAAACATTTATTGAAAGTTCGTCCGGGTATCACCTCCTGGGGGCAAGTAAAATATGGCTATGCTTCTACGGTGGATGAAATGATACAGCGTTTGAAATTTGACATTCTTTATATCGAAAACATGTCGCTCTCTTTGGATTTTAAAATCCTATTTTATACCATTCTCGTTTTGCTGCAAGGGAGAGGAAAATGACCCCCCTCAGTATAAAGGCATATTTTTGAGTTAAAAAACTTACAAATTCAACCAATAAGTGCATTTCAATACCAAACCTCTGTTTTTTACTTGAAAAGCCCGATAGTCATTTGTAAGGTCATCTACTGCAAAATAATTATCGGTATAAACGATAAATAAATCACTCACAGGTGCAAAACGCCATTGAAAACGGGCATTCAAGTTGATATTATTTCTTTGGTTGTTGTATTGAATAAAAGTTGTCAAAAATATATCTTTTGTAAATGACAAATCCACTTTCGGACCAATAAGCCACAATTGACGATCATTATAACCTGTTGGCAAATCAATTTTATTATAGTTCACATCCAACGAAAACACCCCATACGGTTGCAATCGATATGAAAAAGTAGATTGCAAAGAGTTTATTTTTCCATTAAAATACTCTCCTACACGTCCTTGAAAATTGACAAAAAATCGCTTGCGCGTATCAGATAAATAGGTGGCTGTCAAGCGTTTATAGGTGTAAGATGTGCCTGCTAATAATTTCTTCCCCTCAGTATTCGTCGGGTCAAAATCAAATTCCAACCTTGTAAAATCCCATCGCAACGGCACAAAACTCAATTTAGCTGTATTTTGAAAAAATATACTCAATGTCAATGGGCTGAAATCGTAGTCTGTTTTTTGATGACTGTCCCTGTTAAAAAAGGCGTCGCCATCCATGCCCAAATAAAAGGCATTAACTATAGAAGATTTGGGATAAAAAACATAACTCACATTTGGTTCAAAACGATAATAATTTTTTCTCGGCACATAGCCTACTTCTGCATTATAGCCTTTTCCAACAGTTTCAACACCTGTTTCAAATAAAAAACGGTTGCTGGTGTAGGCAATATTTCCTGCTGCTGCATACGGTTGATTGAAATTGCTTGACTTAGCAACTGCCGTGATTGAGCGATGATAGAAAAATTTGCCTTGCCATTTGCCATCAGCCGAGGCGAGGTTATAATCCAATCCGACTACTCGATTGTAGGCATTTTTCTGCAAATTCCAAGTATTTTCTCCCAATGAATCAATGTCAAAATTATTTTTATTGACAAAAATAAAAGACAAAAGCGACCTTGAAAAGACCTTACGTTGAATAGCAGTTGCTAAAAAATTAGTGGCTGGCAGCTTCAAATTTTGATTGACGCCCGTTTGAATATCCATTAATCCAACTCGCCAATTTTTATTCAATTTGCCCGTCAAACGCGCCCCTAAAATGATAGGTACTTTGACCGTATTTCCATTGGCATCGGTAGCCAAACCCATACGTCGGGTAAAGAGAGGGTTTATATTGTCAAAGCCGAAATTGCCAAATAAATCAGCATTTTCAAGGAAAAATTGCCTTCTTTCAGGAAAAAACAATTCAAATCGGCTCAAATTAGTCACCTGTTTATCCACTTCTACTTGAGCGAAATCGGGGTTCACAGTTAAGTCCAAATTCATGGATGAACTAACCGCTACTTTCGCATCGAAGCCAATACCCCCCTCAGTATTTTTAGGTTTTTTATTCAAATAATCTTTATTGACACTACCCAACACGTAAGGAATAATTGAAATATTGGTGCGCGCCTTCGGCGGTGGCGTTTCCCAAATCAACTTGCCTGAAAAAGCAATATTGTTGCCGTTGGAATAGCGCGGTAAAAATGACCATGTGGAGCGTTCGACTTGCGGGCGACTTTGGTCGAATCGGAGCATATTAATTTTCCATTGAATACCATTTTCCTTTTGCTCATTATTTGTATTGATATTATTTTCAGCAGCAGCATTTTTATATCTAATTGTTTTAAAAGGAATCGCCATTTCAACTGTCCAGTAATCATCATAATTTTTGACGACGGAAAACCACTTATTATCCCAATCCGTCGTGAATGAATTGCCGTTTGAAATCAAGCCTTCGCGTTGCACACCGAGCGGACTCACTGCAAAAGAAAAAGCATTTTGCCCATCAGCAAAAGGATCAATTATAACAGCGAAAAGGTCGGTCGTGCCCGGTCCGAAATCACGTTTTAGAGACAACACCACATATTTTTCTTTCTTTTGATAACATTTAGCCGACACATAAATATTGTCATCATCAAAAACCCAACGAGTTTCAGTGATGGAGGTTGAGAAAGTGGTATCGTAAGGATAACTCTGCCAAAAAGGTGACGACATTTCCGCCATTTGCCAATCTGCCTCGTCGAGTATGCCATCCAAAGTCATTTTGCCTTTGGCTTTTTTAATGCTGAGTTTATTATCCCCATTTTTAATAGGCGATTGAGAAAAAGCATAAAAATTAGAAAAAGAAGTGATAAAAATGACAATAAGTAGGTTCTTCATTTGAATGTTATTTTCATAAATATTGGCTGCAAAATTAGCTGCAAAATTAGCTGCAAAATTAGCAAATACTCATCAAATACCGCTTTATACTGAGGGGGTCGCCCTAATATTAGAGCGGTGAAAAAGTTGTTTCGACGAAAAAAACAAACTCTGAATCTCGCATTTTCAAGCCTTTATCTATCAAATTCAAGCATTGATAGAAATTAGTAAGTGGGATTGTATTAGTTGAAGTAAAATTGTGAGCCAATTGCAACAAAGGGTATAAAATTTGAAACATAATAATTTTTCTAAAAGTGATGGCTTTTCAAAAAGACATTTTTTAGAAAGCACAACTAAATGTTTCATTTCATAAAATATAAAAAGTATATGTTTAAGAAATTCATAATCATCGGTTTAACATTATTCAGCGGCTCGCTCATCGCTCAAGAGACTTGGACGCTCGAACGCTGTATCAATCAAGCGCAAGAGAATAGCCGCGTGGTAAAGCAAAGTCAAATTGCTGTCAAAAATGCAGAACTCATTAAAAAGCAAGACGATTGGGCGCGCTACCCCTCAGTATCAGCCAATACAAATTTAGGTTTTAACTTCGGGCGAAGCGTCAACCCTTCTACTTATACCTTTGAAAATAATACAACCAACTACAACAGTTGGGGTATATCGGCAGGTGCCACGCTTTACAATGGCGGGCGAATCAATAATCAAATAAAACAAAGTGCCATTGATATTAAAGCGGCTCAAGCTGATCTCGATCAATCGGTTTCTACTATTTCTCTGTCAGTTGCTCAAGCCTATTTGCAGATATTATTGAACGAAGAGCAGTACGAAAATTCGCGCAAACGCCTTCAAACGAGCCAAAGCCAATTGGATAGAATTGATAAGCAAATCAAAGCGGGTCAATTGCCGCCCAATGCCATTTACGACCTTCAAGCCCAAGCCGCACGAGATGAACAACAAATCGTATCTGCTGCCAATAATGTAGAAATAGGGTATTTAAATTTAAAAAACCTCTTAGAACTTTCACCTGAAACGCCTTTTAAAATAGAGCGTCCGAAGGTTGTTATTCCGACGAATGTCAATCCAGACGGCTTTATGTTCAAGGCAATTTATAATCAAGCACTCAATAATCAACCACAAATACGGGCTGCCGACCTCCGCATAAAAAGTGCAGAAATGGCTGTTAAAATAGCGCAATCCGCTTTGTTACCTGTTTTGAGCGTTTCAGCCAATCTTAATTCCAATTATTCAAATACCATTTTAGATTTTACTCGAGCACAAACAGTTATTGTTCCAATCAAACAAAAAATTATCATCAATGGGCAAACCACAGAAGTAACAATTTTGCAACCGCAAGCTACGGATGCTCCTAAAAAACCTTATGGCTCTCAATTGGGCGATAATTTTGGACAAGGCATTGGTTTGAATTTATCCATTCCTATTTTCAATGGTTTCAGTCGTCAAATCGGTGTGCAACGTCAAAAGTTAAATGTGGAAAATCAAATGTTGATACTTGATAGAGATAAGCAACAATTGAAAACAGATGTTCAGAATGCTATAGCGAATGCGCGGTCTGCTAAAAAACAATACGAAGCCGTTCAAAAAACGTTCGATGCTCAAAAAGCGGCTTTTGATGCTGCTGAAAAACGCTTTCAAATCGGTACGGCAAACAGTTTTGAATTTGCACAAGCGAAGAACACGCTCGATACAGCTGAAAGAGATTTGACAGTCGCCAAATATGATTACCTATTCCGCTTAAAAATTGTGGAATTTTATGAAGGTAAAAAGTTGAGTTTAAAATAAAAATTAACAAACGATAAAAAAAACTATGAACTATGGCTCAGCCGAATAAGAAGAAAAGTAATAAATTGATTTGGATATTAGCGGGTGCGGTGGTATTGCTCATTGCCCTTGCTGTATGGAAGTCAGGGGGAAAGAAAGTAGGCGAAAAAGTCTATGCTGAAAAAGCCCAAAAGCGCACTATTGAAGAAACCGTCTCTGCCAGTGGTCGTATCTTTCCTGAAAAAGAAGTCAAAATCAGCTCCGACGTATCAGGTGAGGTCGTGGAATTGTACATTAAAGAAGGTGATTCAGTCAGGGCAGGTCAACTTTTGGCACGCGTGAATGCCGAGATTTATAAAGACCAAGTGACGCGTGGAGAAGCTGGCGTGAGTGCATCACGAGCGCAATACTCCAATGCTTTGTCCAATATTGAAAGCGTGAGAGGCAGACAACTGCAGCTTATTGCTCAAAAAGAGCAAGTTCAAGCGCAATTAGCAGCCACTCAGCAATCATTCAAACGCAATGATCAATTGCATCGCGATGGCGTTGTGTCGGATGCAGATTTTGAAACCACTCAGTCGCAATTGCGTCAACAAGAAGCCAATGCCAAAGTAGTGGAAGCTCAAATCCAAGCCTCATTGTCAGATATTACGTCGTCTCAAAAAAGTGCGGAAGCCGCTCAGTACAATCTGAAAAGTGCGGAAGCCTCTTTGAAAGAATTAAGAACAAGCTTGAATAAAACGTCTATTTATTCGCCAGTTGATGGAGTTGTCTCTAAAAAAAGCATTGAAAAAGGTGAGCGTGTAGTCGGAACCGCTCAAATGTCAGGTACCGAAATCATGCGGGTAGCCAACCTCAATGCGATGGAAGTGCAAGTAGATGTGAGCGAAAACGATATTTGGCGCGTGGCTATCGGCAACGATGTGGATATTGAAGTAGATGCTTTTCCAGGTCGTAAATTCAAAGGTCGCGTTTCTGAAATAGCTAACACGGCAAGCAATGCTTTTACTGCTACAGGTGCAGTGAATTTGACCACCGACCAAGTGACCAATTTCGTTATCAAAGTGCGCATTGACCCTGCGTCTTATTCGGATTTATTGCGTGGTGGGCGTCCGCCGTTTCGCCCAGGCATGTCTGCGTCTATTGATGTGCATACCAATTCGGTGAAAGATGCAATCAGTTTGCCAATTCAATCGGTGACGACACGCGATGAAAATGCTGAGTTGAAAAAAGCCAAAGAAGAAGCCAATAAAAATAATGCCCCTAAAAAAGAAGGTAAAGAACCTGTTAAAGAGGTCGTTTTTGTTGCTTCGGGCGATACAGTCAGAATGGTAGAGGTAAAAACCGGGATTCAAGACAATCAATACATCCAAATAACATCGGGTTTGAAGGGTGATGAGGAAGTCATTGCTGCACCTTATAGCTCAATCGCTCGGAAGCTGAAAGGCGGTATGAAAATTCAAAAAGTGAGTGAAAAAGAATTGTATAATACAGGAAAAGACAAACCTAAAGAGTAAATTTTAATAGAGTATTCTAAAAAACATTTTGTTTTTTAATGAAAAAAAGCCTTGAGTGATGTCAAATCATTCAAGGCTTTTTTCTTTTTTAAATAAAATATGCGAATTAGGATTTATAAAAATGGTAAAAATGAAGCTGGCGAAGGCTTTACGACCATTTATACTGAGGGGGTACATTTACCGTTTTCATTTTCCAATTATATTTTTATCAACCCAAATGTTTTGGAAAAAGCTGATATTCAACAGATTATACAACATGAAAAAGCGCATGTGATGCAACGCCATTAAGTAATGGCTAAAACAAAGGATTTAAGTACAAAAATGGATGAAACCGTGAAAGCCATTGATAAAGATGTTAAACCCCAAATTATGGCAAATAAGTCTGTAAAATTAATTACTGACTCTTCCAAACCTCTATTAAATCAAAAGTTAATAGCTGAGGATTTAAAAAATTCGGCTAAATTATATGACGTGCCGCCTTCAACAAAATCTATGGAGCCTGTAAAATCCACGATTACGTTACCTCAAGAAAGCACTTCCCCAATTATGATAATACAGCTCCTAAATGGAAACCTGGTAAAAATAAAGGTAAATTGGCGCGGGTAGCTTATGTATTGCCCATCCAATTTAAATTGGAATAAGTGCATTAATTGCAATACCCCTCAGTATTTTATAAACAAATCGTTTTATAATCAACCATTTTAATTTAACTTTGCGTTTTGCCAAAACTCAAATTCTGTAATTTTGTTTTGATTAAAATAGTTAATTTATGGCAGTCAAAAATGTTAAAAAGCCTCAAAATGGGCAAACTACCGCATCAAAAGTGCTTGATACTGAGGGGGTCAATGAAAACGTCATTTTCATTAAAGGCGCAAGAAGCAACAACCTTAAAAATATAGATTTAAAGATTCCGAAAAATAAACTCGTCGTCGTAACGGGTGTGTCAGGCAGTGGGAAATCCTCTATAACAATGGATACGCTCTACGCAGAAGGGCAACGCCGCTATGTTGAGAGCCTTTCAAGCTATGCACGGCAATTTTTAATGCGGATGAAAAAGCCTGATGTCGATTATATCAAAGGCATTTGCCCCGCTATCGCCATCGAGCAAAAAGTGACAACGGGTAATAATCGCTCGACGGTCGGCTCTATGACTGAAACCTACGATTTTCTAAGGCTACTTTTCGCTCGGATTGGCAAAACATACTCGCCCGTTTCGGGGGCTATCGTGAAAAGGCATCAAGTGTCGGATGTGATTGATTTTATTCTCAGTCAAAATGAAGGTGACAGATTGCAGCTTTTTATTCCTTTGCCAACAAAATACAATGACCGCACACTCGAAGCAGAACTCAATCTTTTGCTTCAAAAAGGCTATACCCGCCTTTGGAAATCAAACAATTTATATCAACTTGATGAGGTGCTCACTGCATTAATTGCTTCTGAAAATGTAGAGTCAATTGAAGGTTTAGACTTAACAGCCGATGATTTGAAGAAGCCTGTTGATGCTTTTAAAAATGATGATATTCGTATTTTGATAGACCGCTTTGTGGTCAGTAAAGATGACGCTAAAGAGGGAAATGAACCCTCCGAAAATACAAAACGCATGGCGGATTCCGTCCAAACGGCATTTTATGAAAGCGAAGGCGAGGCAATTATTGAAATTATAGGCGGCGAAACTCGTAATTTTAATAACCGTTTTGAACTCGATGACCTGCTATTTTTAGAACCGACCCCTCAGTTATTCAACTATAATAACCCTTATGGTGCTTGCCCGACTTGTGAAGGCTACGGCAAAACGATGGGTATTGATGAAGATAAAGTCATCCCAAATCAAACACTCTCTGTTTTTGAAGGGGCAATTGCTTGTTGGAAAGGTGAAAAATCGAGTGAGTGGCAAGATGCGTTTCTTCGCGCGGCACATAAATGTGACTTCCCTGTGCATTGCGCCTATCAAGATTTGACGAAAGCCGAGCGTAAAATCCTTTGGAATGGCAATGCTCATTTCAATGGCATTAATCAGTTTTTCGCCATGCTTGAAGAGCAGACATATAAAATTCAGAACCGCGTCATGCTCGCTCGCTATCGTGGGCGGACGGTTTGCCCGACTTGCGAGGGCGGTCGCTTGCGCGTAGAAGCAACTTATGTGAAAGTTAGCGGTAAAAATATCACTGAATTGGTGGATATTCCGATTGATGAAATATCAGCCTTTTTTGATTCTATTCAATTGACTGACAGCGATTTACAGGTAGGAAAAAGGCTTATGTTAGAAATAAAAAACCGATTACATTTTATGATGAATGTCGGTTTGACATATTTAACTCTTAGCCGTGTGAGTTCAACACTCAGTGGAGGCGAAACGCAACGTATTAATTTGACAAGGACTTTAGGCTCTAACTTGACAAGTTCGATGTATATTTTAGATGAGCCGAGTGTCGGTTTGCACCCTCGCGATACTGAGCGATTGGTCACTGTTTTGAAAGCCTTGCGGGATTTGGGCAATACGGTTGTCGTCGTAGAACATGAAGAAGATGTGATTAAAAATGCTGATTATTTGATAGATATGGGTCCCGAAGCGGGTATTCATGGCGGCGAAGTGGTGTTCGCAGGCGAATATAAAAAAATATACAGCGATGCCAAACAGAGTTTGACGACCCGCTATATGAATGGCACGATGCAAATTCCGACCCCCTCAGTACGCCGCAAGGGTGTGCATTGGATTGAGGTAAAAGGGGCGAGGCAGCATAATTTGAAAAATGTGTCGATTAAAATTCCTTTGAATACCATGACTGTGGTGAGTGGCGTTTCTGGCAGCGGCAAAACAACTTTGGTAAAACAAATTATTTTTCCTGCGCTCCAACGCGAACTTGATCCTAATGCAGGGGCTGTACCAGGTCAATTTGATGGTTTGGAAGGTGATATCAAACGCTTATCAGGCATCGAAATGATTAATCAATCGCCGATTGGCAAATCTTCGCGCTCCAATCCCGTCACGTATGTAAAAGCGTATGATGAAATTCGGGATTTATTTTCAAAGCAACAATTGTCTAAAATCAGAGGCTATAAACCGGGCATTTTCTCCTTCAATACTGAGGGGGGGCGTTGCGAAACATGCAAGGGCGAAGGCGAGCAAGTGGTGGAAATGCAGTTCCTCGCGGATGTGCATTTGGAGTGTGAAGAATGCCGAGGCAAGCGTTTCAAAACGGAGACTTTGGAGGTGACTTATAAAGGTAAAAACATTTTTGAGGTGCTACAATTGAGCGTCGAAGAAGCGCTTGATTTTTTTAGAGAAGATAAAGGCATTATTCAAAAACTAAAACCGCTGAATGATGTCGGTTTGGGCTATGTGCATTTGGGTCAATCGAGTTCCACGCTCTCAGGTGGCGAGGCTCAACGCGTCAAATTAGCTTCATTTTTAGCAAAAGAGGGTTCAAAAGACCATATTTTCTTTGTTTTTGATGAGCCGACAACGGGTTTGCATTTTCATGACATCAAAAAACTCTTAGATGCCTTGAATGCTTTAGTTGAAAAAGGGCATACCGTTTTAGTCGTTGAGCACAATATGGAAGTCATCAAATCAGCCGATTGGGTCATTGATTTAGGTCCTGAAGGTGGTAAAACAGGCGGTCATTTGGTCTATCAAGGCACGCCTGAAGGTTTGACAAAAGTAGCTGATTCGTTTACAGGGCAGTTTTTGAAGGAAAAATTGGGCTGAGGTGTTATTGAAATAGATAACAAGAGAAAATAAAAATCAAAACTCACTCTTCAAATGAAACTGCACTTTCGGATGCTGCTCCTGTGCCATTTGCATAGCCCAAGCGGATTCTGCTAAAAAGACAGGATTGCCTTGTTTATCAGTTGCCATATCGCGGCGGCGGCGGTCATAAAACTCATCATACGCCTTTCTATCAGCGCAACTTACCCAAAAAGCTTTGTACAAATTAACGGGTTCGTAATCGCAACTGGCAGTATATTCATGTTTTAAACGGTATTGAATCACCTCAAATTGAAGTGCACCAACCGTTCCGACAATCTTTCGACCATTAATATCTCTTGTGAAAAGCTGCGCAACGCCTTCATCCATGAGCTGATCCAAACCTTTCTGGAATTGCTTGGTTTTCAAAGGATCGGTATTATTCACGTAGCGGAATTGCTCTGGCGAAAACGATGGAATGCCTTTGAAATGCAAGACCTCCCCCTCAGTCAAAGAGTCGCCAATTTTAAAATTGCCCGAATCATACAAGCCCACGATGTCGCCTGGAAAGGCTTCATCCACCACTTCTTTTTTAGCAGCCATGAACGACGTCGGGTTTGAAAATTGCATGAGTTTATTGTTTCTAACGTGCAAATACTTCGTCCCACGCTCAAAGACGCCACTACAAATGCGGACAAAAGCGATGCGATCGCGGTGCTTTGGGTCCATATTTGCATGGATTTTGAAGACAAAACCTGAAAATTTATCTTCTTCGGGCTTAATTTCTCTTTCTTCTGTAAAACGAGGCAATGGCGAAGGAGCAATTTCACAAAAGCAATCCAAAAGCTCTTTTACCCCAAAATTATTAACCGCCGAGCCGAAGAAAACAGGTTGTATTTTACCATCTCGATATGCTTGAGCATCGAATTTATCGTAAATGGATTCTATCATTTCCACATCTTCACGGAGTTTAACGGCAGCTCGTTCGTTGATAATAGTATCGAGTTCGGGGTCGTTGAGGTCGTCAATAATCACAATTTCATCATCCTGTTTGCCATGTGGACGGAAGAGAACCAGTTTTTTTTCATATAAATTATAGACGCCTTGAAAACTACTGCCCATACCGATGGGCCAACTGAGGGGTCGCGCTCGCAAGCCCAACTGTTGCTCAATTTCATCCAACAAATCAAAAGCATCTTGCCCTTCACGGTCTAATTTATTGATGAAAACGATGATGGGTGTATTGCGCATACGCGACACTTCGACGAGCTTTTTAGTCTGCTCTTCGACGCCTTTCGCTACGTCCACGACGACTATCACTGAGTCAACAGCCGTCAAAGTTCTGTAAGTATCTTCTGCAAAATCTTTGTGACCGGGTGTATCTAAAATATTGATTTTCAAGCCTTTATAATCGAACGCCATGACGGAAGTGGCTACGGATATACCGCGTTGCTTCTCAATTTCCATAAAATCGGAGGTGGCGTGTTTCTTTATTTTATTGGATTTGACCGCGCCAGCTATCTGAATAGCACCACCGAAAAGGAGGAGTTTTTCAGTCAATGTCGTTTTGCCCGCATCGGGGTGACTGATAATGCCGAAGGTGCGGCGGCGGTGGATTTCTTCTAAAACTGTCATATATTTCTAATTGAAGCGGATTTTTAAGATTTCAAGGATTAGTATGATTGAGATTTAAATTTTGAAGGCGCAAAATTAGACTTTTTAAACAGGATTCGAGCGTTTTAGTCCGAAATAAGCCAATTTTTATTCTGCTACTAATGTGTTAATTTTATCTAAAAGCGGACAATGAATGTTGCTTGTGAGAGATAATAGCATTTCTTTTGTAGTTCAGTTTTTAAATTTGATTTTTTATAAATTTTATAAATTTTAATTTCGATGAACATATCAAGAATTTTACTTTTCGTAATGCTCTCATTTTCAAGCCTTTGTGCTCAAAAGCCAATTGTTATTTCGTTCAAAATTGATGGTTATACTGAGGGGGTAGCGCAGCTTATTGGTGTTTACGCGGACGCTAATTATTTGGCAGATACGGCTAAAATTGCTAAAGATGGTCGGATTGATTTTGCATCCAAGACAGGATACAGCGAGGGCTTATTTTTTTTACTGTTGCCTGATCAAAAAAGTATTCAGTTTTTAATCGCAAATGGAGAAAATTTTACCTTGAAAACAAAGAAAGGTGATTTGATCAATTCGATGCAAGTTGAAAAATCAATTGAAAATCAATTGTTTTTTGACAATCAAAAATATCAAGTGGCATTGGAGCAAAAATTTAATGCTTTGACAGTTGATATGAAAAAATACCTTCTCGGCTCACCTAAATATGATAGCCTGATTAGTATTCAAAAGCGACTGATTGATGAGCGCGATGGCAAAGTGACGGAGTTGAAACAAAAATATCCAAATGCTTTTTTGACCAAATTTAAATTGGCAGGTCAAAACCCTCGTTTGCGTTTTACCTATCGTGCCGATGGCTCGTTGGATAGCAGCCAAACGATGATTAATTATAAAGCAGACTGGTGGAATGATGTTGATTTTGCAGATGGTAGGCTTTTGCATACGCCTGTTTTTTTCAATAAAATGAAAAAATATATGCTTGAGTTGACATCTCAAAACCCTGACTCCATCATCAAATCAGCAGATTTTTTAATAGATAAAACATTGAACAACAAGGATTATTTCAATGTAGCTGCCAATTGGATTACTTATAACAACAAGCCAGGAACAGGTACTTTGATGGATTGCGATGCTATTTACTCGCATTTAATTTTAAAATATTTCACGCCTGAACGCGCTATTTGGACAACACCAGCAGATGTTGCCAGCATGAGAAAAACAGCGAAAGAAATGCAGTGCAGCTTGATTGGCATGACGGGGCAGGATGTGCAAGCTAAGAACAGCAACGGAGAAATGAAATCCATTTATGGGCTTAATGCCCCCTTCACTGTCGTATATGTTTACAATCCCGATTGCGAACATTGCCAAGAAGAGACGCCCAAACTGAGGGGGGTATATGACCAATGGAAAAATCGGGGCGTTGAAGTTTATAGCATTGCTGCCAATGCGAAAAACCGTGAGGAATGGCAAAAGTTTGCAAAAAATTATGCGGTGAATTGGACTGACGTTTGGGACCCTGAATTGAAAAGTAAGTTTCATGAGAAATATTATATCGACATCACACCTGAGTGCTATGTTTTGGATAAAAACCATAAAATCATTGCTAAGAATATCAAGCCTGATCAATTGCCTGAAATTTTTAAACGCGAACTGGCGAAAGTAGGACAGTAAAAGCAGATAAATAGTAGAAAATGTCCTTGGAAAGTGAAAAATTACTGAGGGGGTATAGTGAAAATGAAAAAGCAGTTGGACGAATCCAACTGCTTTTTACATTGTACAGGTTTTATTTTCAAGTCACATCTAATTTGAAAATTATCTACCAGATTTCAACAAATCACGAATTTCACCGAGTAATGTATCAGCAACTGGTGGTGCTGGTGGCGGTGGTGCTGGTTCTGCTTTTTTAGAAGCATTGATGGATTTGATAACCATAAAAACAACAAAAGCCACTACAATAAAGTTGAGTATTTCTGTTACAAATGAACCCCATTTGACATCAATAGCCGCTTGTGTAATTTCTCCTGCTGCATTTTTGATTTCCGGCTGAATGTGAAAAGCAGCTTTAGTCAAATCGACCCCAGAGGTCGCCATACCGATTAATGGCATAACCATACCATCGATGAAAGCAGAAATAACTTTACCAAAGGCAGCACCCATGACAACACCTATTGCCAAATCTACGAGGTTGCCTTTCATTGCGAATTCTTTAAACTCTTTTAACATGTTTCGTTTCCTTTTTTAAAAGTTAGTTAATACATTTATAGTTAATGAAATAATGTGACAAGGCAAAAATAAGATGTTTAATGTTCAATAGCAAGGCTTTATTTCATTATTTGAATAAAAATAAGTATTATTTTTTATTTTTTATATAGTAAATGAAATTTATCATATAATAACAAGGCGTTTTTATTTATTTAGAAATGATAATTTGAGTCAATTTTGTGACAACAATTTGTAGGAATTATTTGAAAATTGATAAAACAAAATAGGCTGTTCCAAAAGATTGAATAGTTTATTAATTAATTTATTTAAAACTTTATAAGATATTGATAATCAATTTTTTATAAAATTTTAAACAATTTAAATTCTAAAATTCATCTTTTAAAACAGCCTGTTTTTTATTATTAATTTTTAAATTTTAAACGATGTAGCGACTACTATCTAATTTCAATAAAATAGCTAACATGGCAGTAAATCCTAATAAAGACGAGCCTCCAGCAGATACGAACGGCAAAGGGATACCGATGACTGGCATAATGCCCATCGTCATGCCGATATTGATAAAAAAGTGAAAAAAGAAAATTCCTGCTAAACAATAAGCATACAATCGGACAAAATTGGAGCGTTGCCTTTCGGCGATTTGGACAATTCGGACAAGGAAAAGGACGAAGATAACAATGACGGCAAAGACTCCAATAAAGCCTTGCTCTTCACCTACTGTACAGAAAATAAAATCAGTATTCTGTTCGGGTACGAAATTGAGTTGTGTCATGGTGCCTTGGAGAAATCCTTTGCCCTCCAAACTGCCTGAGCCAATAGCCATTTTGGCATTGATGAGATTGTAAGCTGCTCCACGAGGATCGCATTTATCGGGGCGAAGCCAAACGTTGATGCGCTCTTGTTGATGTTTTTTTAAGACATTATTGAAAACAAAATTGGTAGTATAGACCATAATGACGGAGAATAGCAAAGCTCCTGTTGTAATTATTACCATTTTAAAACGTCCTCTACGACTGTGTACAATCACAAAAGCTAAGACCGTCAATAGCATAATAGTGATTGCCAATTGTGGTTTTCCAGTAAAGAAACAGATGGCGGAAATTAATATCAAAATGATGACCCCAGCGTACCACAACCTTTGTTTTTCTGAAATATTGAAGGCAAATAACATGGAAACGAACATCATGAGGTACATCACCAATTGATTGGATTCAACAACCAAAGCCAAAATAAAAATGGCTATTAATGAAATGCCGACAATATAAGGGAGTGGAGACAATCCCTCACGGTACAACATAATACTGAAAGATATGAAAATGAGCATCGAACCCGCATCGGGTTGAAGCATAATTAAAAACATAGGGATAGCCAATAAGCCGAAAACCGTCGTTTGAATGCGCGAATCTTTGAGGTTGATACTTGGCGAAGATAAATAGCTGGATAAGGCGAGTGCAGTGCCTAATTTGGCAACTTCGGCAGGCTGAAAACCAAAGATACCAAAACTAAACCATGCTTTTGCACCATTGATTTCTCTACCGAAAACTAAAACCAACATCAATAAAGCAATACCAACAGCATAAAGCGGATAAGCAAATACACGCCAAAATTTGGCATCAATGGAGAAAATAATCAGAGACAAAAACATGGCAACGCCAATAAAAACGGTCTGTTTGCCAACAGATGTTTTGAACATAAACTCGCTATATTCCATCGAATCATAACCTTGCTTGTAGCCAACGGCGTAAATCATCATCCACCCGATAGCCACAAGACTGAGATAGAACGACATCAATACGTAATCTATCTTGCCTTCCCCGACTGCTTCCTTTCCAATCATTTTATTAATTCGTAATTTCAGATGTCTTCACCCTGTCTGGTACGATGTAGGCATCTGGATAATCTTTTTTTATTTTTTGTAAAAAATTGCTTGCTTCTGTACGCGATGTAAATGCACCTATCCGTACGCGATAGTAAGGCTTCGCTTGCGACCACCCGTTGTACACACCTGGATAGCGCGATGCGAAAAGTGACTGTGCTTCATCTACTTTCAAGCGATCAGTGGTTGCTAATAATTGCACTCTGAAACCATCGACGATTTGAACGGTTCCACCTGTTGAAGGCGTTGAAGCTGATTTGCCACCAGTTATATAGGTTTCCATCATCCTTGTAATGACAGGCTCTTCATTAATGGTGATGTTTTGAGCTGATGCGAACTGCATTCCGAAGAAACTCAAAAGGACGAGTAAAATTTTATTTCTCATAATAGCTTGTTTTTCGATATTTTATAAATAATTTTTAATTTTAATTTATGAAAAAACCTCAAAATACTGAGGGGTATCATTTAGAATTTAGAACAATCTGAACGCCGTTTGAAGTGCCAATTCTATCTGCGCCAGCGTGTATGAGTTTCTCAGCCATTTCAAAGGATTTTATACCGCCAGATGCTTTGATTTTAACCTTAACATTAAGACTTTCTCTTAAAAATTTAACAATTTCTACTGTTGCACCATCTCCATTAAAACCTGTAGAGGTTTTGATAAATTGAACATCATTGTCCTCAGCAATTTTAATGACTTGCTTCATTTCTTCTTTAGTCAAAAGCCCAGTTTCAATGATTAATTTCAATAATTTCCCACGCATCGAAACGGCTCTTGCAACGCTATCGACTTCATTTTTTATATAATTCCAATTATTAGATTTGATGGCACATATGTTGACCACAGCATCTATTTCGTCAGCTCCTTCATCAAGAGCGCGTTTTATTTCTTCTACTTTTGCTGGCACATTAGAATAACCCATCGGGAAACCCACTACTGTCACCACTTTAGCTTGCTCGTTGAGAAGACGCGCTGCATCTTTTACAAAATAGGGCGGCACACAGACACCATAAAATTTATACTGCACAGTCTCTTCGCAAACGCGGCGAATATCTTCAAGCGTGCAATCAGGTTTCAAGATAGTGTGCTCTATTGCTTTGTGAATATCCATAGCATGTTTTTAATGAGTAAATAGTTTTGTTCGCAATGTTTGTTCAACATTTTAGACAAAGATACATTTTTTTTAAAATTTTAAAATTTAGGATTGTTAAGTTTACTTTTTATTTGTAAAATACTGAGGGGTTACTATTTCGGATTTGTGATTTGTGATTTCGGGCACAACTGAAATCAGAAATCACAAATCCGAAATATTTTAGATATTATTTATCTGAAATCAAAACACTTGAACCAGTTTTGCCAGTCACTATCACTTTCGCATTTTGAGACAACGACAATTCTTTCATGGCTTTGATTTGCTCATACTGCAACAATTTATCACTCAAACCCAATGACAAAATGCGCTGATAATCTGCAATACCTTGAGCTTCTACGCGCTTGCGTTCGGCTTCTTGCTTTTCTTTTTGAAGCACGAATTGCATTTTTTGAGCGTCTTGCTCGGCATTGATTTTGGATTCAATAGAGAGTTTAACAGAAGCAGGCAAACTGATATTGCGAATAAGCAATTGCTCTAATGTTAACCCTCTTTGTTTTAAATCACTTTCAATATCTTTATTAATTTTTATTTGAAACTCCTGCCTTTTTATTGAATACAAATCAACAGCTGCATAATAAACGGCATTATCTCGAATTTTTGTACGCGTAACAGGGCGTACAATCACATTTTCGTAGTCGGGTCCTATATCTTGAATGATTTTAGGTGCTTCTGTTTTATTGACATGGTACAAAACGGTCAAGTCAATCACTAACTCAAGTCCATCGCTTGAAAGGATGCGAATAGCGTCATCGCCTTCTTTATGTCCTTCATCATGTACGCCTGACATAGTGTAGTTTTGAGTTCTGACATTGACTGGTGTAACACTTATAAAAGGATTGACGATATTCAAACCGCTTTCGAGTACACGGTCTTGTACTTGACCAAATAGCTTTTGAACACCGACCTCGCCAGCGTCAATTTGCTTCACACTCGCTAAAAATAGCCCTAAAATGGCAATAGCGATGCCACCCATTTTGAGTGGACGATTAACTTTAGAAGCAGGGTAATTTGGATTGGATGGTAAAACATATGTAATACCAAAAATGATTAGACCAATGAAAAAAAGAAACATGGTAGATGTTAGTTTATGAATGAAAAAACATTTTTCATTCTGTAAAATTAACATTTTTACAATCGCAATAGTCTTTGTCACCATATTTTTGACGACTAATTCAATGATTCTTTACACTAAAACCCCAAACGATTTCGGATTTCGGATTTCGG
>JAYTUY010000075.1:0-27535 GCA_043744275.1 Saprospiraceae bacterium | reverse complement strand
ACAGTGTATTATGAGAATGACAACAAGGTCAAAATCCCCTGCTTCACCGTCCGAAAAGGCATGGGCGAAAAGCTGACGCAGATGCTACCATCCTTAGTCGGCATTCAACGACCCAAAACAACAAGCGTTGTACAAAGCCTACAACAAGCACCCATAGCCACTCTGCCTAAAGCCGAATTGCCAAAAACAAAAGCGGATTCCATCGCCAATGCTCTCAATAAAGACACTGAAAAGGCGGCTTTGGGTATAGAGCCATACAATGACATAGGTTGGGTCATATCGCCCAATCCTGCCAATGGCGAAGCCTTATTGCAGTACAATTTCACACAAGCAGCACCCCTGAGTATTGAAGTATTCAACGAAGCGGGGCAACTCGTCACCAATTACAATTTACCCGATAATTCGACAGGTACATTGAATATGGATGTGTCATCGTGGGTGACGGGTATTTATTCCGTTCGTTTGGTGGCTGGGGAATTGAAGGAAGTGAAGCGGTTGGTGGTGGCGCATTGAGGTTATTTAATAGGATGTAAGCGTGCACGCTCACATCCTATTATTCTTTAAATCCTACCCATCCTAATTCAAATTAAAAAAGCCAATCACTGCATACGCCTTAAATCTAAATTCCTCTCTTACCTAATAATTTTCAATTCCTTTATTGTATTTTTGTCTCCACAAGCACTGAGCAATCAGGCTATGTGAGTACATCATTTATTGAAAATTATTATTTAACTCAACTTTTAATACCATAAAATGAGACTTCCCATTTTAATTGCTTTTTTCTTTATTTTTAATTCAATCGTTACCCCCTCAGTATTACAGGCTCAGGGCGCACCTAAAAAACCCAATTCAGCGGATATTTACGATGCTTTGAAAAAATTGCAGACGCTTGGCTCTGTATTATATGTAGCAGCGCATCCCGACGATGAAAATACACGCATGATTTCTTATTTCGCCAACGCCAGACATATTGATGTGACTTACCTTTCCCTGACTCGCGGCGACGGTGGTCAAAACCTCATTGGCAACGAATTGCGCGAAATGCTCGGGGCTTTGCGGACGCAAGAACTCTTGATGGCGCGCTCTATTGACGGTGGTAAGCAGATGTTTACACGCGCTAATGATTTTGGTTTTTCAAAAAGCCCTGCGGAAACTTTTAGAATGTGGAATAAAAATGAGGTACTCTCCGATGTGGTGTGGGCAATGCGAAAAGTACAGCCTGATATTGTCATCAATCGCTTTTCCATTGATACCTCTTTTGATACTCACGGGCATCATACAGGCTCAGCGATATTGAGCAATGAAGCTTTTGACAAGGCAGGAGACCCCTCAGTATATCCTGAACAATTGAAGTATTTCAAGGCTTGGCAGCCCAAACGCCTATTTTGTAATCAAACATGGTGGTTTTATGGCAATCAAGATACTTTCAATAAAGTAGCTGAACGAGAGAAATTTGTCAAGTTCGATGCTGGCGTTTATTTGCCTACGCGTGGCAAATCCAACGATGAAATAGCTGCCGAAAGCCGTTCGATGCACCGTTGTCAAGGGATGGGCATGTTGGGTTCACGCGGTGCTAATCCTGAATTTTTGAGTGTGATAAAAGTAGCCAAAGGAGAAATCAAGCCAACTAAAGACCCCTTTGAAGGCATTAATACTTCGTGGACACGTGTAGAAGGTGGTGAACCCATTGGGAAAATGTTGACAGACATCACTAAAAATTTTCAGTATGATAATCCTGCTGCCAGTGTTACAGATTTGTTGAAAGTTCGTAAAATGATTCAAGTATTGCCAGCTGGCATATGGAAGGATAAAAAATCGGCTGAAATTGATAAAGTGATTCAGTGGTGTACGGGTCTATATATTGAAGCTGTTGCAAAAGATTATGCTGTGACTCAAAATAGCAAAACAGAGATTAATATAGAAGTGCTCAATCGGTCTGATATTTCTATCGCTTTAAAAAATGTTAAAATCTTACAAAAAATAGCACCCAAAGCCACTTGGGCAACTTCTGTGGATTCGAGTTTCACGGCTGATTTGAAAAATAATATTTCTAAAACATTGAAATACAATGTTTTAATAGATTTAAATACCACTACAACCAATCCATATTGGCTTGAAAAGGCAGGTACAATTGGCTTGTATAATGTAGAAGACCAAATACTGAGGGGTCTGCCCGAAACACCGCGTAGCCTTGAAGCTGAGTTTTCACTGACGATTGGCGACCAAAACATGACTTATCGGATGCCCGTTGTTTACCGTTTCGGCAATCCTGCTAAAGGGGAAGTATATCGCCCTGTAGAAGTGACCCCCTCAGTATTTGTGAATTTGGTAGAGAAAGTTTATGTTTTTCATGATAATGAGCCTAAAGATGTGAGTTTTGTAGTGAAAGCAGGAGCAGATAATGTGAAAGGAATTTTAAAACCGCAAGTGCCTAAAGGTTGGAAATTAGAACCCGAAGCATTAGATTTTGCTTTGAAAATAAAAGGTGAAGAAAAGATTTTAACTTATAGATTGTACCCGACCCAAGGCGAAAGCGAAGCCGTGATAAAAGCGCAGGTATTAATGTTGCCTAAAATGGCGGTGATGGATAATGATGTACAATATCAACCCGTTTTGACCAAATCAGTTAAATTGATTGAGTATGACCATATACCAACGCAAACTGTTTTGCAACCGGCTGAAGCGAAAATCGTCAAACTCAATATTGAAAAACGGGGTAATAATATTGGTTATTTTATGGGTGCTGGTGACGAAATGCCTGCCTGCTTGGAGCAAATTGGTTATAAAGTAACGCTCTTGGGCGATCATGATTTCCAAAATACTGAGGGGTTGCGCCGATTTGATGCAATAGTGATGGGCATCAGAGCCTATAATACAAAGGAAAAATTGAAATTTCAGAATGAAAAGCTGATGGAATATGTTAAAAATGGCGGTACACTCGTCGTTCAATACAATACCAACGGACGTGATTTGTTGCTCCCTCAATTCGGACCTTATCCACTCAAACTCGGACGTGGTAGAACGACGGAAGAAGATGCAGAGATTCGCATATTGAAGCCTGAACATGCTGTTTTAAATACTCCTAATAAAATTACTAAAAAAGATTTTGAGGGCTGGGTTCAAGAGCGTGGCTTGTATTTTCTAAGCGAATGGGACAATCAATACGAGGCTGTTTTAAGCTGTAATGATGTGGGGGAGAAAAAAGAAGATGGCGGATTGGTAGTAGCCAAAGTTAAAAAAGGCTATTTTATTTATACGGGCTATTCATTTTTCCGTCAATTGCCTGCGGGCGTACCGGGCGCGTATCGCTTATTTGCTAATTTATTATCGCTTGGAAAACAATTGCCATAAATTTTAACCATAAACAACTTTTTGAAGAAAATAAATGATAAAACCTATCATAATGAGCCCAACGATCATAAATCCTAATATTCGTTGGGCTGATAGGCTTGGATTATCAAAGACCTCTTTTTCAGCATCTAATCTTTTAATAATGCTGTGAGCCTCTTCTTCTTGGCTGGCAGCTACAAATAAGCGAATATTGCCGTAAGCAAATGGCGTCATGCCACCCGTTGAAGATGTAATAACCTGCGCTTCAATGCCTTCATTTTTTAATACAGCCGCACAGACTTGAGCTTCTTCTTCTGTATTGAATGACTTTATCATGATCACACTATTTTCAGCATTATCGTCAAAATTATCTTGATAGCGGTCGTCTTCGTCTTCCCAATCTAACTTATCTAAAATATCATTATTCATAATTAATTGATTGTCATATTTTTAGTGGTTAATTTAGGACCCCTCAGTATAAGAGGCATTTAATGCGTATTTCAATCTTCTTGTATGACTTTTCCATCAATGGTTAATCTAAAAGGCATACGTTTAAATTTCAGCATGAGTTGCATCACCGCCACCACGTCCTTTTCACAATAACGAGCGATGCGCGGCAAATCTTTTTCCTCATAATATACGCGGGCTACATCCGAGCCATCAATATCATCTTTGGGCGAAGGAAAACCAAAAATAGCTGCCAATAATTTGACAGAAGTGAACGATTTATTATCGCCGAATTTCCACAATTCCATTGTATCCAAAAGGTGTTTCGTTTCCCATGGTTTTTTTCCTGAAATATTTAATAACGCAGGAGAAGGCAATTGGTTGACAAGCAAACGCCGACAAATATAGGGTATATCGAACTCCTTTATATTGTGTCCACAAAGGAAATGGCGATCAGGAAAATTATAATGCTTATTCAAAAGTTCAGAAAATTCTCTCAGTAGAACAGCTTCATCATCGTCCGCAAACGATTTTAACCGAACGGAAAGTTCCTTTGTCTCTTTATCGCGACGGAAAATGCCGACAGAAATGCAAATAATTTTACCGAATTCAGCATAAATACCAGCGCGGTCGTAGCAAGCGGCAGCATCTTCATCGGTCACCTCTTCGTCATATTTTTTCAAAATTGATTTGGCTTTATGTTTCCAAAGGTATTGCCAAGTTTCGTCGAGGTCGCTATATTGAGCATTGCCAGGTACGGTTTCGATATCGAGAAAAAGGACGTTGGTGATGTCTATAAAATCGAGCATAGTTTATAAATTAAGTTTTAAAATTAAAAATCAAGATGTTACTCAGTTTAATTAGCGTTTTTAAAACAATTAGTAAAAAAAAATATTCAATCATAAAGCATTTAAAATCAATGACTTACACTTTATTAAATAAAAAATTTTTTAAAAAACTTATGTTGTGCAATAATAAAATGCTGAGGGAGGCGTTTTTTTATTGTCTTTAGTTGCAAATACAAGTAACACAAAAAGCAAGCTAAAGGATTTACAACACTTATGAGAAAATACTCTACGCCTGTACTACCATATCTAATTGTGACTTTTTAAAAACGCAATGTCTAATTTATTAATCGTATTTTAACATCAAAATTAATCTTAGTATCGAATAAAAACTTTACAAATTCTAAAAATTCCCTAAACAGACGATTTATATTTGTGGTTTAATACCCAAATGACGTTTTGTTATACGGCGTTTTTTGAAGTTCACAATTTAAGGTAAGAAACATTATTCGAAAACCATTATTAAAAAATCAATTGGTTATGAGTACGAACTATTCAGATGGCTCAACAGACAACAGAGCTAAAAAATTATTGCCTTGGGCAATAGCCGCTGTCGTGGCACTTGTTGGAACAAACATCGCTACTTTTGTAGGTTTGAACGGCAAAAAGACAGAGTTGACAACAACTCAGGTTGAACTCAAAAAAGAGGAAGACCTTAACGGACAACTTGACCAGCAGTACAAAGATGCTGTGGCTCAACTTGAAGAAATGAAAGGTAAAAATACCGAACTCAATTCTTTGATTGACCAACAAAAAGCAGAATTGACTACTCAAAAGGACAAGATTTCAGGTCTAATCAATGTTAAAAAAGATTTGACTGGTGCGCGAAATGAGATGTCTCGAATGAAAGCAACCGTTCAAGGTTATGTTGATCAAATTGCTTTATTGGAGCAAGATAAGAAAAACTTAACTGAAAATGTGGCTACCTTAACAACTGAGAAATCAAAGTTGCAGGAAGATTTCACAAAAGAACGTGCCGACAAAGAAATGGTCATGACAGCTAAAACAGCTGTTGAGCAGGAAAAAGCTAAAATTGAGGAAGAAAGAGCAGTATTTGCTAAGAAAACTGAAATTGGCTCAGTCGTTCGCATTACGAACATTGCAACAACAGGTTACGCTGTTTCTGAAAAAGGAAAAGAAAAAGAGAAAACACAAGCTAAAAACATTGATCGTTTGAAGTGGTGTTTTGATGCTCTTGAAAATCGCGTAATTGATGGTGGCGATGAAACGTTTTATATTCGTGTGATTGACCCAACAGGTGTTGCTATTGCAACAACTACAGGTGGTGGTGGTGTGTTGAAACTCAATGATGGTAGAGAAGTTCAATATACAACGACTACAAAAGCAAGTTTCAAAAACGACATGCAAAATGTATGTATGACTTGGGACTCTAAAGGTAATGCAACACTTGCGAAAGGTAAATACCTCATTGAAGTGTACAACAAAGGTTACCTCGCAGGAAAGAGCGATTTTGAATTAAAATAATAAAGACTTGTTTAATAAAAGAAAGGCAGCGGGCGAAGTTTATGACTTTACTCGCTGCTTTTTTTTTATTAAACTATAGAAATTCGCTGAATATTTAACCGCCTAATCCCGCTTTCTTAGAGATTTCCAACATCCTATCAATCGAAGTTCTGCCTTGCTCAATCACCCATTGAGGTAATATCACTTCTGGTTGTTCATATTTCATACAGAGATAGAGTTTTTCCATAGTATTCAAGCGCATATATGGGCATTCATTGCAGGCACATGTATTTTCGGGCGGTGCAGGAATGAACGTTTTATGCGGTGATTTCAATTGCATTTGATGAATAATGCCTGCTTCGGTGGCAACAATAAATTCAGTGGCTGGACTTGTTTGAGTATATTTTAGAAGCCCTGCGGTTGAGCCTATGTAATGAGCTTTATCCAAAATATGGGCTTCACATTCGGGGTGCGCAATCATGTGGGCGTTAGGGTGGCGGTGCATCAATTTGGTGATTTTTTCATTGCTAAAAATTTCATGCACCATACAAGCACCATCCCATAAAATCATATTATCACGCCCCGTTTTCTTTTTCAAATAGGCACCTAAATTTTTATCAGGTGCAAAAATGATAGGCGTTTCCTTAGGTATGCTTTCAATGACAAAAGCAGCGTTGCTGGATGTGCAGCAAATATCAGTCAAGGTTTTCATCTCAGCGGTACAATTGATGTAGCTGACAACCAAATGGTCAGGATGTTTTTCCTTGAATTTTTTGAACAAATGGGGCGGGCAACTATCCGCTAATGAGCAACCTGCTTTCAAATCGGGCAAGACCACTTTCTTAGTTGGCGAAAGCATTTTCGCTGTTTCCGCCATAAAATGAACGCCTGCAAAAACAATTATATCCGCTTTTGTTTTCGCTGCCTCTTGAGAGAGTTGAAGTGAATCGCCGATATAATCGGCAATGTCTTGAATTTCGCTGTCTTGATAATAATGCGCCAAAATGACCGCATTTTTCTCTTTTTTCAAACGATTTATTTCTTCAACAAGATCGAGTGTTGGGTCAATTTCTACATCCAACCAACCTTTTTTATTTAAATTTTTTTCGGCAATTGCAATTGTTTCTGTCATTTCTGCTTGATATTTATTGTTGAAAATGATTCCACCCTTGGGCTGTAATCGGATGAACGTTGCCTCCGCGCGTATGTAATTTTATACCATCTTCTTTTTTTACAATTTCACCTGCGATGAAAATATCGGGTAGGTATTTTATTTTTTCAATATCATTTGGGTCAATCGTAAAGAGCAATTCATAATCTTCCCCACCGTTCAAGGCGCAAGTAATAGGATCAAGTTGAAATTTAATCGCCATTAATTGAGCGTCTGGATGAATCGAAACGCCCGTTTCTTCAATAAATGCTCCTACGCCCGATTGCTTACATATATGATGTAACTCAGACGCCAAACCATCGGAAATATCCATCATTGAAGTCGGAATTAAATTATTTTTTTCAAACATTTCAATAATATCCTTACGCGCTTCTGGCTTGAGTTGCCGCCCGATGAGGTAATCTTGTTGTTCCAAATCGGGTTGTACTGAGGGGTTGTCTAAGTACAATTGTTTTTCTCTTTCTAAAATTTGAAGACCTAAATATGCTGCCCCCAAATCGCCTGTGATGCAGACCAAATCACCTACTTTCGCCCCATTTCTATAGGTTAATTTATGCTTTTCTCCTTGTCCAATAGCGGTGACGCTGATGACCAAACCGCGTGGCGAAGACGTTGTATCGCCGCCCACCAAATCCACACCATAATGACGACAAGCCGCATAAATGCCTTCGTACAATTCCTCAACTGCCTCGACTGAAAAGCGATTTGATAAAGCAAGTGACACTGTAATTTGCTTGGGCTGAGCATTCATGGCGTATATATCCGAGAGATTAACAACTACCGATTTATAACCCAAATGCTTCAAAGGCATATACATCAGGTCGAAATGAATGCCTTCTATCAATAAATCTGTTGAAATCACTGTTTCAAAACCGTCATTATCAATCACAGCGGCATCATCGCCGATGCTTTTTAATGTAGAGGAATTGACTGTTGGATTATCTTTAGTCAAGCGGTCTATCAAGCCAAATTCACCGAGTGTTCCTATTTCTGTTCTATTTTCCAAGCGTTTGTTTTTTATTTAAAATTAAAAATATTAGCAAAACTACTTTGAATTATTTGAAAATTTATTTCAAAATAACAAATTCCGTCCTGCGATTGTTCGCTCGCCCTTGCGGTGTGTCATTGGAATCAACAGGCATATTTTCCCCAAACCCTTTGGCTTGAATTCTATCCACGACAATGCCTTTTTGACTCAAATAATCGCGGACAGCTTTAGCACGGCGGTCAGACAAGTCTAAATTGTGAGTGTCTGAACCTTGGCTGTCAGTATGCCCCCTCAGTTCGATGCGAATGGTAGGATTTTCACTTAAAAACAATTTCAATTTATTCAATTCAGCAAAAGATTCAGGCTTCAAAGTGGCTTTATCGGTATCAAAAAAGACATTTTTCAAGACAACAGCTTTGTCTTCCTTAGGTTTTTCAGATGGTTTTGATTCAGCCGTTTTTAAAGGTTGAAGATTAATTTTCAATAAAAATGGCTTATCAAAAGAAGCTTTTTCTATTAAATTAAAATTTTCAGATTGAAAAACATATTTATCTTTTGAAACATTTAGCGCATAATTTTTACCGTAAGGCAAGCATACTAACGACTCTCCATTTTCATTAGTAGTCGAAGTAATAATGACCTTTTGACTGGATAAATCTATGATTTCGAGACGGCTGTTACTGAGGGGTAGCTTGGTTTCAGCATCGCTAATTGTTGCCTTCGCGTATGTGACGACTTGCGCTCGGGCAGCTTCGGGCAGCTCAAATGAAAATAGGTCATAGTTGGCTGTGCCTGCGCCCGTTTGATTGACATTCCTTGCATAAAAGGCAGTTTTGCCATCAATTGCTACTGAAAGAGTGCCTTCATCGTCTTTTGTATTAATAGGATAACCCAAATTTTGAGGCTCACCCCAAGTGCTATCTGCTTGTCGCCGACTAACATAAATATCTTTGCCGCCCATGCCTGGAAGCCCTTCTGAAGTAAAATATAGGGTGACGCCATCTTGATGAATAAAAGGCGTTTGATCATCTTCGGGAGTATTGATGGGCTTACCAATATTGCGTGCTTCGCTCCATTTTCCATTTTCAAAAGCGACGTACCAAATATCTTTTCCACCCAAGCCTCCTGCCCGGTCAGTAGCAAAATAAATGGTCTTGCCATCGGCTGAAATGGAGGGTTGCGAATCCCACGCCGCAGAACTAATAGGCGAAAAGCCACGCGGCGTTGTCCATTTGCCTTCTTTTTTTTGAGAGAAAAAGATGTCGCAACTGCCTAACAAACCGACTCGATTGCAAACAGTATAAAGCAGCAAATTTCCATCAGCAGAAATGCACTCCGCGCCTTCATTCTCATCAGTATTTAATTCTAACATTGGCTCTCCTTTTTGCCATTCCTCGTTCACTTTTTTGGACATATAAAAATCCTCTTGCTTGTTCACACGTGCTGTATAAATGAGCGTCTCGCCATCCGCCGTTAGGGTCGGTAAATACTCCGAATACTGAGGGGTATTGACTTTATCGCCCAATGATTTAGGATTGAATGGCACTGGATTTTTCATAGCAATTTCAGCAAATCGAGCATCTTTCACTACTTTTTCAATCTTTTTTTTCTTTTCAGCCGACACTTTTGACGATTTTGCATACAACTCGTAATGTGCGATAGCTTCCAAGTTTCTCCCTTGTTTTAGCTCAATATTGCCTAAGGAATAGAGGATTTCAGGCTCATAATTAGGGTCTATTTTCTCTGCTTTTTCAAAAGCTGATTCAGCCTCAGCCAATTTCCCGAGCTTATAATATGAAGCAGCTTGCTGGATTTGGGCATCTATAAAAGTAGCATCTGCCTTGATTGCATCTGTAAAAGATTCGAGTGCTTTATCGAATTTAGTAGCCAAATTATATTTTACACCTTCGTTATATGCTTTAATAGCTTTGCCCGTCGCGGTCTTTTTAGTCGTATAATTTTGACTAAAAATAGACGTTTGAATAGCCATAATAGTTAAAGTGAAAATGAATTTTAGAAGCGATTGATTCATAAAAAAATGTATTTTCTCCGAAGGAGTTTGAAATGAATTAAAAATTTGGAATTAGGAATTGAAAAATGTTAAATCCATCATTTATCATTAATTAAGTAGTTAAAACTAATCGAAACTCAAGCCAATCTTCAAAAGATTAAAGTATAATTGGCTAATCTACTGAAAAAGATAAACGTTTCTGTGATATAATTTTGTTTATCTTTGCGAACTTTAAAAAAAATTAAAAACGGAACAACATTTCCGCAATCAATTCACATGGAGAAATTAAAAATAGGCATTACGATAGGAGATATTAACGGCATCGGCTTGGAAGTTATTTTAAAAACGGTTGCCGATGAAAGATTACTTAAATACTGTACACCTGTCATTTACGGCTCTTCAAAAGTTGTTTCATATCATAAAAATATTGTACAGGTAGAATTTCCATTTGCCAATATTCATTCGGCGAAAGAAGCTGAAGTGGGCAAGGTGAATGTCGTCAACTGCTGGCAAGAGAATGTGAATATCTCTGTTGGTAAACTCAGCGATGTTGGGGGCATTTATGCTTTTAAAGCCCTTGAAATGGCAGTGAAAGAATGGAAATCAGGCGAAATTGATGCCCTCGTAACAGCACCGATTCATAAAAAAGCCATGAAAATGGCAGGATTTCCTTTCCCTGGGCATACCGAATATTTGACAGATGCTTTGGGCATATCTGAAAGCCTCATGATGCTCGTAAATGATAATTTGAGAGTGGGTTTGGTCACCAATCACTTACCCCTCAGTAAAGTGGCTGAAAATATCACGCGCGAGAAGGTTTTACAAAAAATTAAAATCCTCAGCGAAACCCTTCATATCGATTTTTTTATTGAAAAACCAACCATCGCCGTTCTTGGACTCAACCCTCATGCGGGTGACGAAGGCGCACTCGGCAGCGAAGAGGAGGATTTCATTCGTCCTGCTATCGAGCAAGCAAAGGAGCAACATATATTAGCGATGGGACCTTTCCCCGCTGATGGTTTCTTTGGCTCAGGTCAACATTTGAAATACGATGCAGTTTTAGCCATGTATCATGATCAAGGGCTGGTGGCTTTTAAAGCATTGTCTTTTGGTGAAGGGGTGAATTATACAGCAGGGCTTTCAGCCGTGCGAACATCGCCTGATCATGGAACGGCTTTCGATATTGCAGGTCAAAATTTGGCAGACCCATCATCATTTCGCAAAGCACTTTATATGGCTATAGATATTGCCAGAAACCGTTTACAATATACTGAAATGACTTCAAATCCCTTGAAATCGCGCAGTACTAAGTTGAAAACGGGTGAAGATGAAGTAATTGTAGATGAACGTTAAAAATAAGTTGAGAGTTATGAGTTGAGAGTTTTCCAAACTCATAACTCTCAACTCTCAATTCAATTTGTATTTTAAGCCAAAAACTTCAACCGCCTCTATAAAATCTGAATCCACATTCACTTTTTTATCAAGTGAAAAAAGATTCAGCGTTTGGCGGTTGGTGCTGTCTATAAAATTCATTTTGAGTTTATGTTTGCCCTTATATTTTTTACAAAGGTCATCCAAATTATTAATCATCACATTTGAAATCTGCTCTATCGGAATCATTAAAGTAATGCTTTCCGTGAGGCTTTCGCCAATGCTCGCTAATTGCTTCACCTCTTTGATTTTAAGTTCAAAATCTTCTGTCGAATTCCATTTAGGTTTCATGTCGCCTTCAATAAAAACTGAAATGCCAGGTTGTAGAATAGGGCTAAAACGCGCATAATCTTCATTAAATAAAGCAAATTCAAGAGAACCTTTATAATCTTGAATGGTAAAAATGCCAAACCCCGTTCCTTTTTTAGAAACTCGATGATTGACTGCTGATACGAAAGCTGCTATTTTAATGCGCTGATTTTTAAATTCATTCGCTCTATCAAGAGTCATATTCGCAAAGCCTGTTTCAATTTTATAATCATCCAAAGGGTGTCCTGTCAAATAAATGCCGACGCAATCCTTCTCATAATTCAATTTTTGAATCAAATTCCACTCATCCACCTTTGGAACTGAGGGAGTCGTCATCATCACGCTATCTGCCGTATCGCCAAAAAGCGATGTGCTGGCGGACGATGATTGTGATTGATAGCCTGCACCATATTTTAAAAGGTGTTCAATAAAAGTATCGTGCTTATCAGACGGTGCAAAAAATGCTGCGCGAGTGATGCCGAAACCATCGAAGCCACCTGCTTGTGCAAGACTTTCAATCACTTTTTTATTGACTGTCCGAAGATTTAAACGGCGGATAAAATCGTAAATATCTTTAAATGCCCCACCTTTTTTACGTTCTTCTATTAAACTTTCAACAGCCGCTTCGCCTACACCTTTGATAGCTGACAATGCAAAACGAACGTCCCCTTTTTTATTCACCGTAAACTTCACATCCGATTCGTTCACATCAGGTCCCTTCACAGGAATATTCGCTGAGCGACATTCTTCCATAAAAAAGGTGATTTTATCAATGTTCGATTGGTTATTCGATAGCACCGCCGCCATATATTCGCCTGGATAATGTGCCTTCAAATATGCCGTTTGGTAGGCTACAAAAGCGTAGCAAGTTGAATGTGATTTATTGAATGCATATTGTGCAAAAGCCTCCCAATCTGTCCAAATTTTTTCGCAAATACTGAGGGGGTGTCCATTTTTAGAACAGCCATCAAAAAATTGCGCTTTCATTTTATTCAACACTGAAATCTGCTTTTTACCCATCGCTTTCCTCAAAACATCCGCATCGCCCTTTGAAAAATTGGCTAATTTTTGAGATAAAAGCATAATTTGCTCTTGATAAACGCATATTCCGTAGGTTTCTTTCAAAAACTCTTCCATTGCATCGAGGTCATAAACGACCTTCTCGCGCCCATGTTTTCTATTGATAAAATTAGGAATGTACTGAATCGGGCCTGGGCGATATAAGGCATTCATGGCAATTAAATCTGCAAATTTATCAGGTTTCAAATCCCGTAAATGCTTTTGCATACCAGGGCTTTCAAACTGAAAAGTGGCATTTGTTTCTCCTTTTTGATAGAGTTCGTAAGTCTTTTTATCATCCAACGGCAAAGCATCAATATCAATCGTCAGACCATGATTTTCTTTAATTAATTTCAAGGCATCCCGAATAATGGTCAATGTTTTAAGCCCTAAAAAGTCCATTTTAATAACGCCTGCATCCTCGATAATAGAGCCTTCAAATTGCGTCACCAATAGGTCAGAATCTTTAGCCGTCGCTACGGGAATAATTTCAGTCAAATCCTTCGGCGCAATAATAATACCTGCCGCATGAATACCCGTTCCTCGCACCGACCCTTCCAAAACAAGGGCTTCTTTCAAAACAGCTGCTCGCATATCATCGCCTTTCAATATTTCACGCAATTGCTTGGCATTATCAATATCTTCACTTGCCAAACCTTCTTTATCCACCAAAGAGCCTTCACCACTGAGGGGTGCTGTCAAAAGGCGATTGAGCTTGATGCCAGGCTTATCAGAAACAAGTTTCACTAAAGTATTGGCTTCCTGCAAAGGCAAATCCAAGACTCGCGCCACATCTTTAATACTCATTTTAGCTGCCATCGTACCGTATGTGACGATTTGAGCGACTTGCTGTTTACCATATTTTTGAACCACATAATCAATCACTTTTTGACGACCTTCATCATCAAAATCCGTATCAATATCGGGCATAGATTTACGATCAGGATTCAAAAACCGTTCGAAAAGAAGGTTGTATTTAATGGGGTCAATATTCGTAATGCCGACGCAATATGCCACTGCCGAACCAGCTGCCGAACCACGACCGGGACCAATTAACACACCTAAATCACGACCAGCCTTGATAAAATCCGCCACAATCAAGAAATAACCTGCAAAACCCATTGTTTTGATAGTGAAAAGCTCAAAATTCAAGCGTTCTTCAACTTCGGGCGTAATGTCTTTGTAGCGTTCTTTCGCTCCTGTGTAGGTGAGGTGACGCAGGTATTCATCTTGATTTGTAAAATCGGTGGGGATGACGAAATTGGGCAACATAATGTCTTGTTTGAGCTTCAAATGCTCCACTTTATCCACAATTTCGTTCGTATTATCTATCGCTTCAGGCACGTCCTTGAAAATATGGGACATTTCAGCCGTTGTCTTAAAATAAAATTCATCGTTGGGAAAAGCGAAACGGGCATTCTTTTTATTCAAATCATCGTCCATGCCCACATCGTCCATCTTGGGCGTTGCCTGTTTTTCACCTGTATTAATGCACAATAAAATATCGTGCGCGTTCGCATCCTCGCGATCCACATAATGCGAATCGTTGGAAGCAATCACTTTGACATTATATTCCTTAGCAAAACGCAATAAAACCTCATTCACCAATATCTGCTCTTTCAAATTATGCCGTTGCAGTTCCACATAATAATCCTCTTGAAAAATATTAAGCCACCATTCAAATTCCTTACGCCCTGCCTCTTCTCCTTTCGTCAAAATAGCTTGCGGAACGGATGCCCCCAAGCAACAAGTCGTGGCAATCAAACCTTTATGATATTGCAAAACCAACTCCTTATCAATGCGTGGATATTTAGAATACATGCCCTCGATGAAGCCCGTCGAACACATTTTAGTGAGGTTGCGATACCCCTCAGTATTTTTGGCTAAAAAGAGTTGATGAAAGCGTTTATCTTTTTTATCCTTCGTAAAAGTCTTTTCATGCCGATTATTCACCATATAAAATTCGCAACCAACTATCGGCTTCACGCCCTCAAACTTCGACGCTTCGGCGACAAACTGAAATACCCCGAACATATTCCCATGATCGGTGATAGCAATCGCAGGCATATTATCCTTCTGCGCTTTTTTAAACATGGAAGTGATATTCGCTGCTCCGTCCAAGAGCGAATATTGAGTATGGCAATGCAAGTGAGAAAACTTCATTTTTTATGCTTTTCTTTAGCTATCTAATGTCTAATATCTATTTTCTAACATCTAAGTTTTAGGCTTACAAAGATACAAAATAGGGCGGATACTGAGGGGTTAAATTATCAACAAAATGTGTTAAATTTGAAATTATGCTTTCAGAAATCCCTCTACCATTGCTTTCCATGAGAAGCGTTTTTGACGCATTTTAGCTATTGCCCCTTCCTCAAGGATTTACTTAACAGCATCAATAATTATTACATCGTACAAATCAAACTTACTATCGTGACTGATAATTGGGATATTTTCACACATGGCTTGTGCGATTAACATTCTGTCAAAAGGGTCTTGATGGTGAAAAGGCAGTTGGGATAAGATTTCATAATTTTTGAAATCAAAAGGTAGAATACTGAATTGATTCTGAATAAGGAGAATAGGGAATTCAGCTATTGAAAAATTGAGTTTTAATTTTCCAATGCTTACTTTTATGGTCATTTCCCATAGAGAAACATGACTAACAAGTATGGTATTTTCAGGGTTATTAATAATATTAAGCACATTTTGACTAAGATTTTGATTTTCAGCGTGCCATATTAAAACGTGGGTATCTAACAAATAATGCATAAAGTTTAGCTTTTAGAGTCAGTTTGATATTCTTCAAAACCCGGTGGAGTTTCATCAAAATCAGGTGCAACATATGCAAACAAGCCTTTACCCCAACCTGCTTGACGTGGTTTGAGTGGCTCTTTTACAGACTTTAAAGATTTGGCTTTTACTTGTATTTTTTGGTCCAAGCCCAAATCTTTAAGAATTTGAAGAATCCGTGAAAATTCTTCTACCGTATCAAAATTGAGAATCACTTGCGCTGTCATACTATGATTTTTTTACAAAAATACTAATTTTTTATTAACTCTTCAAAAACCCCTCTACCATCGCCTCCCAAGAGAAGCGTTTTTTCTGCTCGATGACCCCCTCAGTAAAAGCGGTCAATCGGTCATTTTTATAAAAATCGGTGAGGGCGTCGGCAATATACTGAGTGGTCGGCTCTACCACATATCCCGCCACGCCATGCGGTACAATTTCAGGCAAACCGCCAACATTAGAGACGAGCATGGGTTTTTCAAAATGATAGGCTATTTGTGAAATGCCGCTTTGCGTAGCCGAGCGATAGGGCTGAACGACAATATCCGCTGCTGCAAAATAATAGCGCACCTGTTCATCTGCAATAAAATCTGATTTTATAATCACTTCATTTTCAATATCTTGCGCTTGAATAAGATTTTTATAAAAATTTTCATCATCATAAAACTCTCCTGCCACAATGAGTTTTAAGTTATTTAAATCTCCTCGTTTTTTCATTAATCCTAAGGCTTCTAATAACAAATCCAAACCTTTGTAACGCCTTATAAAACCAAAGAATAAAATATAGTTTTGATTTTCAGGCAATTGTAAAAATTGCACCCCCTCAGTACGAGACACTTTTTCACCATAATTATCATAAATTGGATGCGGAATATAGGCGCAAGGCTGGTGCGTAAATGCTTTCATTTCAGTCTTCACCGACCGACTCATCACGACGAAACTATCGCAAGCGTTGGCAAAATATTGCGCCAGCGGACGGTCGCCCAAACGCTTTTCATGAGGAATAATATTATCAATCAAGCCAATGATTTTAGAAAAACGATTGCGTTTCACAATCCGTAAAATAGTGCCGAGACAAGGTGCCATAATCGGCAACCAAAACCGACAAATGACTATATCTGCTTTTTCTTTTTTAATGCGACGACCGACTGTTAGCCAGTTATATGGATTAATTGAATTGATAACGACTTGAATATCAAGGTCTTGTGGCTTCGGCTCATCAGAATATTGCGTTTTGCCAGGGAACATAAAATTGGGATATTGGAGACTAAAAGTGTAGATAATGACCTGATGCCCTTGCTTCTGAAACGCTCTCGCAAGCCTTTCATCGAATGTAGCTAAGCCACCACGCAGAGGATGCGCTGGTCCAATAATGACAATTTTTTTAGGCATTAATTTTTGGATTATATTTCAAAAGAGCCGCTACAAACGCCTCCGCCTCGTGAATACGGGTGTTGTAAACCTCTCCTCTATCGTAATGCAAGACGACTGTTTTTCCAACTTTTTTCACTTGAGTAATATCAGAAATGGGGATAGAAAAACTTGTTTGACGACCATTTTTACGGTCATAACAATATTTCACCTGTAAATTATCAACTAAATAATACCCCCTCAGTGTAAAGGCAACAATGATAGCGGGTAAAAAACTTAAAAAAACGAAGAACGAAAGCCACCAATTATTGCTGACCACGCCAAAGAAAATACTCGATAGCACAAATCCCAAGCCCAGCCAGGGTGCCCAATTTGTAGAGGTATAAAATTTAGTATCCATGATTGCAAAAGTAACATTTTAGATATTTTTTAACCTATTTTCAAGGCATTTTCTACAAATTCTTTAATTTTCCGACATGAATCAAAATATTGAAAAATTATATCGCCTTGCTCAAAAGCCTGCTCGCCATATTATTGGCTTGATGAGCGGCACGTCTTTGGATGGTTTGGATGTTGCGCTTTGCCGCATCGAAGGCAGCGGTGGCGATACGCAAGTCGAATTATTGCAGTTCGAAACGGTGGATTATACCGACGATATTAAAGATGAAATTAGAAAAATATTTGCTAAACAAACCATTGATTTTCAACAACTTACGCTGCTGAACGCTTGGATTGGGCGCCTGCATGGCGATATGGTTTTGGCTTGTTTGAAAAAATGGAACATTCACGATTTCGGATTTGGGATGTCGGATTTCGGCTCTCCCACATCCCAAATCCGAAATCCGAAATACCCTGATATAATTGCCTCGCATGGGCAAACGGTTTTTCACACGCCTAAAATTTTACATCAGTTAGAAAAATTTCCCAACGCCACGCTTCAAATTGGCGATGGCGACCATATAGCCCAAACGACTGGCATCATCACCATCAGCGATTTCCGTCAAAAGCATGTGGCAGCAGGTGGTGAAGGTGCACCTTTGGCTGTGTATGGTGATTATTTTATTTTTTCTAAAAAAGGGGAAAACCGAATTATGCTCAATATGGGCGGCATTGCTAATTTTACTTATTTGCCAGGTTCTTTGGATGCTGACGAAGTTTTTGTCACCGATACAGGCACTGGTAATACTTTGCTTGACGCATTTGTTAGAAAATTTTATCCTCAACTTGCCTTTGATAAAGACGCTCAACTCGCTTCACAAGGGCAGGTGATTCCTCAATTATTGCAAGAATTAAAGAAAAATGCTTTCTTTCAAAAGCCATTTCCTAAAACCACAGGACCCGAACTTTTCAACATTGAGTATGTGGAAAACGCGATTCGATGTGGACAACTGCTTGAATACCCCTCAGTATTTGACCTTTTAGCCACTTTGACCCGTTTTTCTGCCGAAACAATCACTGAGGCATTGAATAAACTTTTTGTTGAAAAAGGGTTTTCTGCAAAGGAGATTGCTGAAATAAAAATATATGCCAGCGGTGGCGGCGCGCGCAATCCGCTTCTGATGCGCTACATCAAAGAGCTTTTACCGACCCCTCAGTATGCGACAACGGATGCGCTGAAAATTAATCCCGACGCCAAAGAAGCCGTGCTTTTTGCCATTTTAGCGAATGAATGTGTAGCGGGCGGGAAGACGAATTTTGGTTCAAGGCAGGGTGTACCGAGTGTTTCGATGGGGAAGGTGAGTTTTCCGAATTGAGGTTTGCGAATTAGATTTTTAAGCTACGAATTAACGAATGTACGGGTGAGCGAGTAATTTTGCCACGAATTAACGAATTTTACGAATTAACGAATTGAGATGTTGACAATTAGGTGTCAACACGTAGATTAGTAAATTCGTAAAATTCGTTAATTCGTGGCTTAAAAATTTATCGTTTTTAAAAACAAAATTGTCTTCGTAATATCCTTGCTCAAAATTCTATCCCCCCTCAGTATCGGCACTATTTTTCTATATTTTTCCTTCATTTTCTCTATATTTTCCGAAGATTTCAAGGGATTTCTGAATTCTAAGGCTTGCATAGACACCATAAATTCGATGGCTAAAATCCGCTCTAAATTCTCAACCACTTTATAACATTTGGTGGCGGCATTGGCAGCCATGCTCACGTGGTCTTCCTGTCCATTGCTGCTCACGATGCTATCCACCGAAGCGGGCGTGCAAAGCTGCTTGTTTTGGCTGACGATGCTCGCTGCCGTATATTGCGTAATCATCATGCCCGATTGCAAGCCGCCATTTTCAGTCAAATAAACAGGCAAATCACGCTGACCTGACAGCAATTGAAATGTACGCCTTTCAGATATATTGCCTAACTCAGCTAAGGCAATCGCTAAAAAATCCATAGCCAAAGAGATGGGTTGTGCATGAAAATTGCCGCCTGAAAGGATTTCATCTTCATCTGGAAAGAGGGTTGGATTATCCGTAACGGCATTTATTTCAGTCAAAATTGTTTTTTCAACAAAATTAAAAGTATCCCAACTCGCCCCATGAACCTGCGGAATGCAGCGGAACGCGTAAGGGTCTTGCACCGCTTGTTTTTCAGTTTTTACAATTTCTGACCCCCTCAGTATTTCATTGATGGCGGCGGCAACAGTGACTTGCCCTTCATGCGGACGTACCCGATGCAGTTTTTCATCAAATGGTTCTATTTTACAAAAGAAAGCGTCCACCGAAGCGGCGGCAGTGAGATTGGCTATTTTAAACAACCTTTTTGCTTGAAAAATACACCAAACGGCATAGCCTGTTGAAAATTGAGTGCCGTTGAGCAGGGCTAAACCTTCTTTAGCTGCTAATTCCAAGGGATTGAGCTTATTTTCGCTCAAATACTGAGGGGTCTTGATTTTTTTATTTTGATAAAAAATACTCCCTTCGCCTATCAACGGCAAACTCAAATGCGCCAACGGAGCTAAATCTCCCGACGCGCCCAACGAGCCGAGTTGAAAAATAACGGGCAGAGCATCATCATTATACATTTTAAGGAGCCTTTCGAGCGTCTGTACATGTACGCCCGAATACCCATAAGCAAGGCTTTGAATTTTAAGCAAAAGAATAATTTTCACAACCTCCAAGGGCACTTCATCGCCCAATCCGCAAGCGTGGGAGCGGACGAGATTCTCTTGTAACGTCGAGATTTCGGCATCTGAAATGCGGATGTTGCAAAGCGAACCGAAGCCTGTATTGATGCCATAATATAGCCTATCTGAATTTTTCAGTTTCGTTTTTAAAAATCCATAACACACCTCAGTATCTTTGCGCGATGCTTCGGAAAGGGCTAATGGCGTGTTATTTTTAAGAATAGAATGGAGTGTATCGAGCGATAAATATGCGCTGCTGATGAAATGAATATCGGACATTAACGTTTATAAATTTGATTTTTACAATTTGGTTGAAGCCTAAAGGTAGTGCGAAACATCCCTTGCATGATAATTTTTCGTTAAAAACAGATTAAAGTTGCGTTAATATTCAGTTAAAAATAGGATTAAAATAAGTTAAAATTGTATTTTTTTAATTGTTAAGAAATTGATAATCAATTTATTATGCAATTTTTCCTTAAAATCGGTCAAAAAGGGGTTTGATACTGAGGGGGTAATTTTGAGTCTATATATGCAGAAAGGATTGAGAAAATTGTATTTTTGAAGCATTATTTTATGAGTGTTTAGTTTTTTGTTTATAGTTTGTAGATTCTTTTTATAAGTAATTTAAAAATTTTATTGAAAATTTATTTAAAAATCCATTAGTTAAAATATCAAAACATCATTTGAATATGATAAAGAAAATTGTTCTTTCAGCAGCAGCCGTCTTGTTCTTAACGTTCTCAATGAGCGCGCAAAAAATCGCTATTGTAGATATTACTCAGGTTTTGAACTCTTTGCCAGCTTACAAGCAAGCGCAGGACGATCTTGATAAAATTACTTTAAAATGGCGCGGTGAAATCGCTACGCAACAAGATCAAATCAAAGGCATGTACAGCAAATATCAAGCTGAACAAGTGCTTTTGAGCGAAGACGTGCGCAAGAAGCGCGAGGAGGAAATTATGGCAAAAGAAAAAGATGTTCGCGAAGCGCAACGCATCAAATTTGGTCCAGAAGGCGAGCTTTTTAAAAAACGCCAAGAACTCGTGAAGCCATTGCAAGATAAAGTCTATGCGGCGATTGAAAAATTTGCTGCCGACAAAGGTTATGACCTTATTTTGGATAAAAGCAGCTCGGCAGGTATTATCTTTGCGAACTCAACTTATGATAAAACAACTGCCGTTTTGGAATTAGTTAAAAAAATGTAATCATTCATCCAATATCAATTTAGAAAATTATTTTATTAACAAACAAGCGTTTCAAGTTTTAAACTTACAATGAAAAAAGCAGTAAAGACATTATTTTTCGCCCTTTTTGCTTGCAGTGTGATGGCTCAAGCTCAACCTACTCAAAAGATAGGTTACCTCAATGCGCAAGCAATTTTAGCAGATATGACAGATATGAAGTCAGCAGAATCTGAATTAGAAGCCTTCGCTAAGCAATTGTCTGCTAAAGATTCTGTCATGGTCGTAAAATTTCAAGCTAAAGCTCAAGTATTGGCTGAAAAGCAACAAAAAGGTGAAATTGCACCAGTTCAATTAGAAACTGAAAAGAAAAAATTGGAGGAAGAACAAGCTCAAATTCAGCAATTCGAGCAAGATATGCAGCAGCAAATGGCTAAGAAAAAGCAGGAAAAATTGCAGCCTATCTACGACAAAGTGAATAAAGCCATCAATGACGTAGCTAAAGAAAACGGTTACACTTATGTCATCGACATGACTTCTGGTTCGCTTTTGTATGCTGATGAAAAAAATGATTTACAAAATCTTGTTCGCAAAAAATTGGGCTTGCCTGATGCACCTGCTTCAACAGGAAAATAATCAAATTAGTGATAAATAGACATTTTTATCAACCTATCGGAGTCTTTGACTCAGGCATTGGCGGCTTAACAGTCGCCAATGCTATTTTAAAGCACCTGCCCAACGAGGAGCTTATTTATTTTGGGGATACCGCCCACATGCCCTATGGCGAAAAATCCGCCGATGCCATTCGATATTATTGCCTCCGCATAGTCAAGTTTTTATTAGAAAAAAATTGTAAAATCATCGTAATTGCTTGCAATTCAGCCGCTTCCGCAGCCTATAAAATCCTCTTAGATTTTTTTGGACAAGAAGTTTTGTTTGTCAATGTGGTTGATCCGCTTGTTGAGCGGGTTTATACTGAGGGGTATCACAAAATAGGTGTTATTGCTACTAAGGCGACCATCAAAACGGGCGTTTATGAGCAAAAGTTGAAAGAATTGCAACCTGATTTGGAGGTTATTTCATTGGCTACGCCTTTATTAGCACCCATGATAGAAGAAGGTTTTTTTCATGATAAAATTAGTCATTCAGTCATTGAAAACTACTTATCTTACCCCGATTTTGAAGGCATTGAAGCCATGCTTTTAGCGTGTACACATTACCCTCTAATCAAAACGGATATTGAAGCCTTTTTTGAAAACAAAGTCAAAATATATGATTCAACGGACGTTGTAGCAGAAGAAGTCAGAAGGAAATTAGCAGAGCACAATCTACTGAATGATAAAAAAAGGCATAATCATCATTTTTATGTTTCGGATTATACAGAGTCGTTTGAACGCTCAACAAAGGTGTTTTTCCCTTCAGAAATTAAACTTGAACGGATGCCGATTTGGACTGAGGGAATGTGATAATTGAGAGTTGAAAATTGAGAGTTACTGGTTAGACAAATTTCAATTTCAATTTCAAATTTTCAATTTCAAATTTCAATTTCAATTTCAATTTCAATTTTCAATTTTCAATTTTCAATTTTCAATTTTCAATTAAATATGTATATTTTCCTGATTTCTTTGGTTTGGGGCGCGTTTGCAGGGATGCTTTTTTTGAATATTTATATTCGAGTAAAAGCTTTTAAATATTATCGAAAACTCGTGGATGCCCGCGTGGAGTTCGGTGCATCGCATATTTTTAATCAGAAGAAAATGGAAGAGGAAATTTATCCCAAATACCCTCAGCACATCGCCGATATTGAAGCCTTTACGGGGCATATTCGCAAAAGCATTCGGATTGCTTCTATTTTGATAGCTTTGATTACTATTTTTGGCGGAATTTTGATGTTTTATCGGTATGAATAATTTGGATTAAACGACATGCGGTATTTTCTCAATTTAGCCTACAACGGCACGCGTTTTTGTGGTTGGCAACGACAGCCAAATGCCCCCTCAGTACAAGCCACCATTGAAGACACTTTTTCATTAATATTGAGGCAGCCTATTGAAATCGTCGGTTGCGGGCGGACGGATACAGGCGTACATGCTTCTCAATATTTTGCCCATTTTGATTTTGACGGCGAGTTCCCTCCTACCTTTTTAGATAGAGCCAATAAATTAGTCGGAAAAGATATTCTCTTAAAAAAAATAATACCCGTCGCTCCCGATGCTCATGCTCGTTTTGATGCCTATTTGCGCAGCTATGAATACCACCTTACTTTCATTAAAAATCCTTTCTCGCCTGAAACCAACTGGCATTTCACCCAACATAAAGCATTGAATATCAATGAGATGCAAAAAGCGGCGGAAATACTGAGGGGGTATGCGGAGTTCGCGCCTTTTTGTAAAACGCACTCGGATGCGCCTACCATGAAATGCGATATAAGTCGTTCAGAATGGGTTTTTTCAGAAGATGAAGCCATATTTCACATTTCTGCTAATCGTTTTTTAAGGGGCATGGTGAGGCTGATTGTCGGCTCGTGCATCAATATCGGCTTGGAGCAAATGACTTTGGAAGAATTGAAAAAAGCGATGGATGAGCAATCGCCTTTGAAAAAAAGTTATAGCGTCCCTTCAACTGGGCTTTTTTTAACTGAGGTAAAATATCCGTACGAAATGTAGATATTTTCAACTTGCTGCATGTTAGAAGTTTCTGATAATCAGATAGTTATGTTCATTTTTTTCTCGCCATCATCAAGCCATCTCTAATCGGAAGGAGGATATTTTCGACGCGCTCGTCGGCATGAATTTTCTTATTGAAAGTATCAATTATTTGCGTATCCACGTCTTTTTTGTCTTCTACAACTTTTCCACTCCATAAAATATTGTCGGCTATGATTAAGCCACCACTTCGCACTTTATCAATCACCAAATCGTAATAAAATGGATAATCTCTTTTGCCTGCATCAATAAAAACAAGGTCGAAAGTTTCATCCAAACTCGGTATTATTTCAAGGGCATTGCCTATGAGCAGCTTGATTTTATCGGGTGAAGGCAATTTATTAACAGATTGTTTTATCAAATATGCCAGTTCATCGTTGGCTTCAAGAGCATATAAAATGCCGTCATCAGCCAGACCTTCAGCCAAACACAAGGCAGAATAGCCAGTAAAAGTGCCGATTTCTAAGACCCTTTTAGGTTGCATCAAATGGCTTATCAAGCTCAAAAAACGCCCTTGAAGATGCCCTGATAACATGCGAGGTGCCAAGGTTTTGAGGTGCGTTTCTCTTTCAAGAGCTATCAGTAAATCACTATCAGGCGAGGTATGGGCTTCGGCATAGTCATTTATTTTTTCAGATAAAAAATTCATAAAATTTAATATAAAATATTGATAATCAACTGTTTAGGAATCTACTTATCGGTATGTCTTTAGCATAAAATATATTGTCTATTGTCTAAATATCTAAAGTCTCCTCAAATGGAAGTCCTTGCAAAAAACGAAGTATTCCATTCGGTTTCGATACTGCGTTCGGTAATCGCTCGTAAGCGCAAATTAATTCGCAGATTGAATCGGCTGCCTTCAAGGAGGAACGGGCGAACGTCCACATTGTTCGGAACGAGGTCTAAACGTGTGCCTGTACTGAGGGGTACATCATCGCGAAAAAAAATGATTTGTGGCGTCAGTTTGGGACGTGAGGGGTCTGAAATCCAAACCTCCACTTTGTCAATAAAAATAAAATCGCCGCCACCAAAAACAGCTCGCAAATTCATGCCTTTAGGTTCTATAAGTGATATTTGATTGGCTGTATAAGAGCCATTGACGGTAAAAAAAACGGCGGTATCGGCAGCTATTTCTTTAAATTCAAAATTATGAGAACTAAACATATCTAAGCCTATCGGTATAGAAAATTGCCGCCGATAATTCATTTCAAAGCCAGTTTCCTTTTTTCGACAACCTAAAAGTGTCAAAAGCGTTATCGTTAAAATGAAAAAATTATATTTATTCAGCATGACTATTTAAATGATGAATGATGATTTTTTTAAAAAGCCACTAAATGTGACTTATGGTCAGTAGGTTTGCTGAAACAAAACGCTCATTATGCTTAAATAATGCTCAAATATCCGAAATTTAACCGTTTTTGGAAATGAATTTTATTTTTACAAAAAAAACTGTATGACTGATACATTTATTGAAAGATTGACTCAAAATTATGCACAAGGCTTGCCTGGACGCGGACACCAATTGAAAATGGCAGTTTTAGCCCGTTATCGCACGATAGAAGCACCGCCGACTGCCCGTCAAGCGAGCGTATTGCTGTTGCTCTTTCCAAAAGCGGGCGAATGGCATGTTTTGCTGACCGAGCGGACGAGCAGCGATAATCCAAATATGCGGCACAGCGGACAGATTAGTTTCCCTGGCGGAAAATTGGAAGCAGATGATGCAAGCCTTGAGGCTTGTGCTTTGCGTGAAACGCGTGAAGAGGTCGGTATTCCACAAAATATTATTAAAACAATTGGGCAATTGACCGATTTATATATTCCAGTGAGCAATTTTCAGGTTTTTCCTTTCTTGGCTTGGACGGATTCGACCCCTCAGTATTTTCCACAAATTACGGAGGTTCAAGATATTATCGAAGTACCCCTCAGTATTTTGCAAAATTCTGAGAACATGAAAACGAAGGATATACGGATTAATCACGAGTTGATTTTGTCGGATGTGCCTTATTTTGATGTGTATGGGCATACGGTTTGGGGCGCAACGGCAATGATTTTGAGTGAATTTTTGGAGCTAATTAAAGACTAATTAAAGGCTAATTTTTATCCTAAAAAAATTTTCAAAAGCTCTTCAGCTCCTTTAAATGAAGATATTTTACCATCTAAAACCAATTGCTCAATTGCCTTCAAACGGCTTTGTACTGAGGGGTCTTGATAGAATTGTTTTTTCAAAGATTGCTCTATAGTGTCGTGTAGCCAATAAGTAGATTGTGCTTTTCTATTGTCATAGAAAAAATTATTGGCTTGCGTAAATCGTTGATAATCAGTGGTTAATTGCCAAATATCAGAGATACCCAGTTTAGATAATGCCGAACAAGTGACCACTTGCGGTATCCACTGATTCTCTTTTGGTGGGAAGAGATGGAGGGCGTTTTTATAAAAAGCTTTGGCTTGTTTTGCCATCATTTCACGCTCGCCATCCGCTTTATTGACGGCTACTAAATCTGCCATTTCGACGATACCGCGTTTGATGCCTTGCAGTTCATCGCCTGCCCCAGGGAGCAGAAGCAATAGGAAAAAATCGGTCATTGAATGTACCGCTATTTCAGATTGCCCGACACCTACCGTTTCAACAATAATAACTTCAAATCCCGCCGCTTCGCACAGAATTATGCTCTCGCGCGTCTTGCGAGCCACGCCACCGAGTGAATTGCCCGCAGGAGAAGGGCGGATAAATGCTTTTTCATTCATGGATAAGTGCATCATCCGTGTTTTATCGCCTAAAATGCTGCCTTTTGATACTTGACTGGTCGGGTCAATGGCTAATACGGCGACATTTTTATCTTCTTGCGTAATGTGCATCCCGAACGATTCAATAAAAGTACTTTTCCCTACGCCCGGCGTGCCTGTGATGCCTATGCGGATGCTTTTGCCTGCATGAGGTAGGCATTGCTCAATAATTTGTTGTGCTAAATCTTGATGATCAGAGCGAGTACTTTCGATGAGCGTAATGGCTTGACTCAGCAAAACACGATTGCCAGCAAGAATGCCCTCTATGTATGCGGATACTGAGGGGTTGTCTTTTTTTCTATTAAAATGAAAATCAGGATTGATACTTTCCATGAAACGAAGTTAATAAATTTTCAATAAAAGGTAAAAATAAGGTAGTTTGTTAAAAATTAGAACATTTGTTCTAAATCTAAATTTTCACTCTTTGAGCCTTATTTTAAATTTCATGAAAATAAATATAGTTTGGTTAAAATTTTAAATTAGTATAATTAATAATTTTTAAACAATTGAAAATAAATTAGTTAT
>JAYTUY010000074.1:0-27569 GCA_043744275.1 Saprospiraceae bacterium | reverse complement strand
AATCATTTTACTTACAGTCTGTCAATGAACTTTTATTGGCTAAATCTTTTTGTCGGTAAAATTGGTCAAAACTTAATGTCGGACAACAACTTTCAACTTTCAACTTTCAACTCTCAACTCTCAACTCTCAACTCTCAACTATTTAAGCTGTTTTCATCTCTGCAGCCTTCTCCAAACCCAATTCTGCTATACTGATTTCTCGCATTTCTACTTTCCGCACTTTACCCGTGACCGTCATGGGGAAATAATCCGTGAATTTGAAGTATTTAGGAATCTTATAATTGGCAATTTGCCCTTGACAAAATGCTTGAATATCTACACCTGTCGCTGATTCGCCTTCGCGGAGTTGCACCCATGCCATGACTTCTTCGCCACGGGCTTCATCGGGGACACCAATGACTTGCACGTTGGCAATTTTAGGGTGAGTATGTAAAAATTCTTCTATTTCACGAGGATAAATGTTCTCACCACCTCTAATAATCATGTCTTTGATGCGCCCCACGATGTTCACATAGCAGTCTTCGTCGATGACCGCCAAATCGCCTGTATGCATCCAACGGGCTGCGTCGATGGCTTTGCGCGTTGCGTCTTCATTTTCCCAATAACATAACATAACACTGTAACCTCGTGTACACAACTCGCCTTTTTCGCCAATAGGCAGCACTTGTTCTGTCTCGGGATCAATCACTTTCACTTCAAGGTGCGGGTGAACTTGTCCGACCGTACTTACTTGTTTATCGAGTGGCGTACCAATGCGGGTTTGAGTGCTGACAGGGCTGGTTTCGGTCATGCCATACGCTATTTGCATATCGTGCATGTGCATAATGGTTTGCACTTTTTTCATCACCTCAACAGGACATGGCGAACCAGCCATAATGCCCGTCCGCAGTCCACTCAAATCATAATTATTGAAATTCGGATGGTCTAATTCAGCTATAAACATAGTGGGCACGCCATAAATAGCCGTCGCTTTTTCATTTTGAGCGGCTTGCAAAACGGCTTCGGGTTCAAAGCCTTCGCTGGGGTAAATCATGGTTGCGCCATGCGTGAGACAACCCAAATTACCCATCACCATACCAAAACAATGATAGAGCGGCACAGGGATAACCAAGCGATCTTTATCCGTAAATTTCATGGTTCGGGCTACAAAATACCCGTTGTTGAGGATATTATGATGGCTCAAAGTTGCCCCTTTTGGATAGCCTGTTGTACCGCTGGTGTATTGAATATTGATAGGCTCATCGAAAGACAATTCTGCTTGACGATGCGCTAAATCCTCTGCTTTTACTGAGGGGGCATGGCTGAGAAGTTCATTCCACGACCACATGCCTTGCGCTGGTTCGGGATGCAGGCGGATGACAGCACGAAGGTTAGGCACTTTTGGCGCAATCAAAAACCCTGGCTCATAGCGATGCAATTCAGGGGCTAAATCATAGAGCATTTGAGTATAATTCGAGGTTTTGAATTGATCCGCAATCACCACCATGCTACAACCTGACTGATTGAGCGCATATTCCAACTCATGCAGCCGATAACTCGGATTGATATTGACTAATATTGCCCCGATTTTCGCCGTTGCTACCTGCATCAATAGCCATTCGGAGCAGTTAGGCGACCAAATACCGACGCGTTCGCCTTTTTTCAAACCCACTGCTATAAAGGCTCGAGCTAAAATATCGGCATGTTCTTTCAATTCACGATAAGTCCATCGCACATTTTGATGCACGACGACCAACGCTTCATTGTTGGGATACAGCGCAGCGATTCTGTCAAACATATCGCCAATGGTTTCGCCCAATAGGGGAGTGTCGCTTGTTGCGTTGAGGTAACTGAGTCTTTTTGTCATGATATTGGTAGCGCGGAACTCCAGTTCCGCATATTTTTTATTTTTAATTATATTTTCTAATATTACATAAGCGGCAGAGCCGCATAATATTTGTAGACAATAATCCAATAATATTACTTAAGGTGCAGCGCACCGAAATATTATTTGTGAAAGATGTCGGTGCGCTGCACCTTAACGAAATGATTAATTTATTTTGCTACAAATATTGAGGTGCTCTGCACCTTTTGCATAACATCAGTTTAGTTAAATTCAAGATTTTTTTAAACCCCTCGAATCCGTAGAGTTTAAAAAGTGGGTTTTTCAGTTCCTCCAAAAGTCGCATAAATTCCAATGTACCCCCTCAGTAAACTTGTTGCAATGGGAACGCGGATGACGCAGATTAAACAGATTTTTAAAGATTGTTGGTGAAAAATCTAAAAAAATCAGCGTGAATCAGCTTCATCCGTGTCATCCGTGTTCCCATTGCTCAACATCGCAACAAGTCTAATTATTTATCAATTTTTTACTTAAATACTTGTTTAAGTAAATGATTAAATACTTATCTACTCAAATACTTATCTACTTTTATACTTATAAATATTTTAAAATAAACCCTTGAACCACATTCAAAACCGCATCCCTTTTTTCAAGATGTGGAAAATGCCCACAATCTTTAATCATATTTATTTCAGAAAAACCATTCACTGCTTTTTGAATTTTATTCACCTGTTCCATTGTACCATATTCATCATTTTCTCCTTGAATAATACAAACAGGGCAAGTAATTTGGGTTATTTCTTTTTCAATATTCCAAGTTTGAAAAGTAGTAGAAAGCCACGTTTGATGCCAAGCGTTAAAAATGGTTTCTGCTTGATTTTTATGGTATTTCTTTAATTTTTCCTTGATTTCTGTATCATTTTTCAACGTTTCATGAATGCCTTCGAGCGTAATGTCTTCAACAAAAACATGAGCCGCTTCTGAAATAATGGCTTTGGGCTTATATTTCGCAGCATATAAAAGGGCGATAGTTGCCCCATCGCTGTGTCCAAAAATAATGGGTTGGCGAATGCCTAATTTTAATAATAATGCTTCTAAAATATCCGCTTCTTGATGCAAATAATCATTTGGTCGAACGGTAGGGCGGAACTCCAGTTCCGCATCAGCCCGTTCACCGCAGCTTGATAAACCATACCCACAACGGTCATAAACCAAACAATTCAAGCCACAACGAGCAGCCAAAATTTCAGGAAAATCTCGCCATTGCGCTATTGAACCCAAAGCATCGTGCAGAAAAACAATGGTCGGTTTGTCATTTGGCGGCTGAACGTCTATTTTTTTTACCTGCAAAATAGCAGATGAAACGTCTATTTTTTCTTCTACAATCAGCATTTATAGTGATGGATATTTCTAAAGTTTGAAATTATAACAAGTTTTGAAATGCTTCCTAAATTTTAATAAAAATGTTGAGATTTCATTTAGTTTCGTCTTGTAATTTTTCGACTCAGGTTTAGTAAACGCAAATTTATTTTTTGAAAAAAATAAATTTGCGTTTACTAAACCTGAGTCGAAAAACCTGAGTCGAAACGTTTTTACGCCCTTGATCAAAAATTCTTTGAACACTATTGATTCATCATTTATCATTTTCTAACCATTAATTATGAAAAAATATTTATTTCTAATTGCTTCATTTTCAATATTTTATACAGCATTAATTGCTCAAAAACGGGCTGATTATTATACAGAGCAACATCGCCCTCAATTTCACTTTTCGCCCGAAGCACATTGGATGAATGACCCCAATGGCATGGTGTATTATAAAGGTGAGTACCATTTATTTTATCAATATTATCCAAATGGCATTGTGTGGGGACCCATGCATTGGGGTCATGCAGTGAGTCGGGATATGGTGCAATGGCAGCATTTGCCGATTGCGCTGACACCCGATTCGTTGGGCTATATTTTTTCGGGGAGTGCGGTGGTGGATTGGCAAAATACGTCCAAATTTCAGCAGGGTAGGGAAGCTCCTTTGGTGGCTATTTTTACATATCACAATATGGCGGGTGAAAAAGCGAACACGACCAATTTTCAATATCAAGGCATCGCATACAGCAACGATAAAGGCAGGACATGGACTAAATATTCAGCCAATCCCGTTATCAAAAATACTGAGGGGTTAAAAGATTTCAGAGATCCGAAAGTGTTTTGGCATGATGCTTCAAAACAGTGGGTTCTCATTTTAGCAAGAGGTAATCAAGTGCAGATTTATAACTCAAAGAACCTAAAAGATTGGACTTTAGGTAGCCAATTTGGTGAAAATCATGGTGCAGCGGGTCGCCCGTGGGAATGCCCCGATTTGTTTGAATTGCCTGTTGACGGCAATCCTAAAAATAAAAAATGGGTGATGCTGGTGAGTTTGGGCGAAGGTTCGCCGAATGGTGGTTCAGGTACGGAGTATTTTGTCGGTTCGTTTGATGGAAAGGTTTTTAAAAATGACAATCAAGCTGAAACAACGCAATGGGTGGACTATGGGCGCGACAATTATGCAGGTGTCACATGGTCAAATATACCTTTAAAAGATGGTCGGCGTATATTTCTCGGTTGGATGAGCAATTGGAAATATGCTCAAGTAGTGCCGACTTCGACGTGGCGCAGTGCGATGACAATTCCACGGACTTTGAGCTTGAAAAATACGGAAAATGGTTTAAAATTAGTGTCAAATCCTATTGATGAGCTTAAAATACTGAGGGGTAGCTTGGATGTTGTCGTTGCTCCGCAGACTGTTTCGGAAGAAACGAAACCTAAAAATGCCTTGTCAAAAATAGTGAGTGGCGGCGAGTTGATGCTCGAATTTGAAAAAGGCTCAGCCAAGGATTTTGGTTTAAATATAGCCAATAACAAAGGCGAATACTTGAAAATAGGCTTCGATGCCACTTCCAACCAATTTTATATCGACCGCACCAATGCTGGTAAAAAGGATTTTTCAACAGAATTTGTAGGCAAACACTTTGCCCCTCGTTTTTCAAAATCCAATACTATCAAGCTGCATATTATTTTTGATGCCTCGTCCGTCGAGGTCTTCGCAGACGATGGTTTGACAGTGATGACAGACGTTTTTTTTCCGAATGAAAATTTTAATAAATTGACTTTTTATGCGAATAATGGGCAGGTGAAATTGAAGAAGGGTAGGGGATATTTGTTGAGGAGTGTTTGGCGGTGAGGATAAAATTGCGTTTTTACTGAGGGGGTGAAATCTCATATATTTCAAAAAAAAATTAAAAACAGAGTGGTTACAAAGCAATAAATAAAACAGTAAGTTTGTCCAGTAAAAAAACATACATGAGAAAATCAAAACAAACACCCCCTAAAACAGGAAGCTCTTTAAAACCACCAGTAGATGCTCGCGAGGGCAATATCTATGACAAAATGATAAAAGAAAATTTTGAAAAATCTATTAAAACGATTATTCAAGATATTGGCGGCATTCATTTTGTAAAATGGCAACCTTTACCGACCAAAATGCAGCATACCAAAGAGCGAGACCCCGATGAATTGTCGATGGTGTGGCTTGCTGATGGAAGCCAACATATTCTCCATGCAGAGGCGCATTTAAAAGATGAAGATGAAGTCAATCTTCGAATGTGTGATTATCACATTATGCTAAAACGCAAGCATAAAAAATTGCCGATTCTCCATTTTGTACTTTACATAGGCAATAAAGACCCGAAGCATATTAAAGGGTTTTGGCAATCAGAATCCATGACTTTTTACTACAAAGTGATTGTTTTAAAAGATATTCCTTATGAAACCTTCTTAAATGCGACCAACCCTGAAACAGTTGTATTTTCGATATTAGCTGATTTTCACAATGAAAATCCTGAAACAGTTGCCGAAAAGATAAGTCAACGGTTAAAAGCATTGGCTGAGACCGATGCAGCGAGAGAAAAATATTATACACAGTTGCGCGTTTTATCAAATATTCGTAAATTGCAACCCATAATAGATAACGTCATGGCAAATATTTATAAAATGATAGACATTTCAGAAGATCCTCTTTATGTGAAAGGGATCAAAGAGGGTAATGTGGAAGGAGAACATAAAGCTAAACTCAAAGGCGTAGAGTCGCTCATCGTCAACACAGAATTTGATGATGTTCATATTGCTTTTTTAATGTCAGTTCCCGTTAAATTGGTGAGTGAAATTAGGCAAAAATTGGCTAAAAGAGATAAGAAAAATGGACATTGAAAATATGCCAATATCTTAGAAAATATTTTAAAAGCCCTTGTACATCCGCACAAGGGCTTTTTACTGAGGGGTGAAATTTTTAATTAAAAAACAACACATGAAAAACCTTAACCTTATTCTCCTAATTTCTATAAGTTGCTTCGTCTCTCGCAATGACTTACTCGCTCAAAAAAGCCCTATCGATTATGTCAACCCATTTATCGGGACGGGCGGGCATGGACATACTTTCCCTGGCGCGACTGTTCCGTTTGGCATGGTTCAGCTCTCGCCTGATACGCGGACTGAGGGGTGGGATGCAGCAAGCGGCTACCATTATTCCGACTCAACGATATTGGGTTTTTCACATACGCATCTGAATGGTACGGGGGTGAATGATTTGTGTGATGTGTTAATCACCCCATCAGTAAAAAATGATTTAATGCTAAACATTTTCAACATAAAAATGAAGTGGCTAAAGCAGGATATTACAAAACCATCTTAGACGATGAGAATATAGGTGTAGAGTTAACAGCTACTGAAAGAGTGGGTTTTCATCGGTATAAATTTGATGAAAATGTCAAAATCGTTTATTTTAATATCAATTTGAATAAAAGAAATGATTTGATTCAAAGCCGTATATTTCAGAAAGGAGATGATAAAATTGAAGGGTCAATGTTGTCCAATAATTGGGCGAAGTCCAGACATTTATCTTTTATGGCGCATTTTAGTGCTGATATTTTAAAGATGGATAAAAATTTTAAGTATAAAAATACCGTCAATCGGCAAGCCATTACCCTCTCTTTTGATGTCTCCAAAACCCATGAATTGCTTGTAAAAGTCGCTCTTTCGCCTGTTTCAGAAGAGAATGCGGTTGAAAATATGCAAGCAGAAATACCTCATTGGGATTTTGATAAAACCCGAAAAGAAGCTGAAAATAAATGGTCAAAATACCTCAATCGCATTCAAATCGAAGGCGGCAGCGAAGACCAACGCACCATATTTTATACCGCCCTTTACCATACTTTGATACACCCCTCAGTATGGCAGGATGTGAACGGCGATTATAGGGGTTTGGACAATAAAGTGTATAATTCTAAGACATTTACTTATCATTCTATCTTTTCGTTGTGGGATACATACAGGGCGTTGCATCCCTTGTACACGATATTATGCCCTGAAAAAGTACCCGATTATATCAATGGTTTCTTAGATGATTTTGAAAAGGCAGGGCATTTGCCCGTTTGGAATTTCCCTGGCAATGAGACTTGGTGCATGATTGGCAATCATTCTATTCCCGTCATTGCGGATGCTTATTTGAAAGGAATCAAAGGTTTTGATGCAGAAAAAGCCTTGAATGCCATGATAAAAACAGTCAATCGAGATACTTTTGGCTTGAAAGCGTATCGTGAAAAGGGCTATATTCCTGCTGATACTGAGGGGGAGTCGGTGAGCAAAACTTTGGAATATGCCTATGATGATTATTGCATTGCGATGATGGCACAAGCCATGAAAAAAGACAATATTTATAAAGAATACATCGAACGCAGTCAAAATTGGAAAAACATTTTCAACCCTCAAACAGGCTTCTTTCAAGCCAAAATCAATGAAACTTTTGTAGAGCCTTTCGACCCACGCGAGGTCAATCACCATTATACAGAAGGCAATGCTTGGCAATATGCTTTTGCAGTGCAGCATGATATTAATGGATTGAAAGAAATGCTCGGTGGGAGACAAGCGTTTGAAGCCAAACTCGATTCTTTTTTCAATGCGCCCTCTCAAACCACAGGGCGTGACCAAGTGGATATTACGGGCTTAATTGGGCAATATGCACATGGGAATGAGCCGAGCCATCATATTGCGTATCTCTACAATTATGTTGGAAAACCCTATAAAACGCAGCGTTTAATCCGCCAAATCATGGATAATTTTTATAAAAATGCTCCTGATGGCTTGATTGGCAATGAGGATTGTGGGCAGATGTCGGCTTGGTATGTTTTGTCGAGTATGGGTTTTTATCCAGCGAATCCAGCAGGGGGAGAGTATTTAATGGGTTCACCTATATATTCAAAGATTTCTATTTTTGATAAAACAAAAATTAAAACATATCGGAATTCAAATGAAAATATTTACATCAATCAAAAAGATAGAACTTTTGGTGACGATGTAGAAATAAATAAGAAAGACCTTATTTTAAATCATGAAAATTTGAAAGAAGGTGGTTGTGATGAATTTACAATGAGTAATAAACCCTCTAAAACAAAATTTATTACACATTCATCAAATCCGAAAATTATAAATATTATCACCAACCCCTACATTTCAAAAGGCACTAAACTCTTCAAAGAAAAACAACGAATCGAATTAACTTGTGCAGAGAAAAATGCCGAAATTTATTACACAACCGACGGCAGTAATCCTATACTTTCGGGTAAAAAATATACTGAACCGATTGAAATAAGCGATTCAAAAACCATCAAATTTGAAGCACGATGGAATGGTGAGCATTCAAAAATAGCCACCGCCACTTTCAAAAAAATCATAAAAGACAAAGCCATCATTTTGAAAAATCCACCATCCCCTCAGTATTCAGGCGGTGCGACTGATGCTTTGGTAGATGGTGAAATCGGTACTGAACAATGGCAACTTGGCGGCTGGCAAGGTTTTGAAGGCGTTGATTTAGAAGCAGTTATAGATTTGAGAAAAGTAACTGAGTTCAATAGAATAGAATTACGCTGCATTGAAGATCAAAATGCTTGGATATTTGCTCCGACTGAAATTCAAATTTTCACTTCCAACGATGGTCAAAAATTTGAATTATTGAGTAGTCAAGAGCCTATTTTTAAGCCCAATACTGAGGGGGTATCCATTCGTTATTTAGGTATTAGAAAAAAAGGAAAAGCTCGATATATTAAAGTGATAGCGAAGCCTTTGAACCCCATTCCTGCTTGGCATAAAGGGGCTGGCGGCAAGGGTTGGATATTTGCAGATGAAATTATTATTGATTAGACTTATTGCAATAGGAACGCGGATGACACAGATTGAGCGGATAAACACGGATAATTTAGAATTATAAAGGAAAAATCTGCGATAATCAGTACCATCCGTGTCATCCGCGTTCCTATTGCACTACATCGCAACAAGTCTCTTGAAAATAGGGTTAAATTTAAATTAAGGTTGTAAATTGATAAATAAAATACTAATTTGCAACCTTAATTCAATTTTAGCCATGATAGAACGCGCAGTCATTCATAAAATATTAGAAGACGCTCAATATTTTCCTGTATTGAGTATCATAGGACCGAGACAGGTAGGAAAGACGACATTAGCCAAAAATTTGCAAACTCAATTGGGTAAAGAAACCCTTTATTTTGATTTAGAATTTGATGAAGATGCGCGTTTATTGGAACAACCCAGTCGTTTTTTTCAACAGAATTCGGATAAGTGCATCATTATTGACGAAGTACAAAGAGCACCCCATTTGTTTGCATTGCTCCGCGCCATTGTTGACCAAAAGCGAGAACCCGCTCGGTTTCTACTTTTAGGTTCAGCATCTCCTTGGTTATTGCGTGAATCATCTGAATCGTTGGCTGGTCGGATAGCTTATACAGAACTCACGCCATTTTGCTTAACTGAATTACCTGCCGAAATATCGATGGCAACTCATTGGTTTAGAGGTGGCTTCCCAGATGCTTTATTGGCTCCTTCGGATGCCGTTTGTGGACGATGGTTGGAAAATTTGATAAAGACTTTCGTCGAACGAGATGTCCGACTTTTAGGCTACGAATTAGCACCTGCCGCCTTGACGCGTTTGATAACCGTACTCACTTCTGTACATGGTAACTTATTGAATCTCAGTGACTTATCAAGAACTTTGGGAGTATCGCAGCAAAATATCAAGCATTATTTGGATATTTTAGAAGGCGCATTTCTGATTGACCGATTGCAACCATATTTCACTAACACGACCAAACGCCTTGTGAAATCACCCAAACTGTATATCCGAGATTCAGGTATTTTGCACCGTTTATCCAATATTGCATCAAGCGAAAGCTTATATAATCACATCCTCGCAGGGGCTTCTTGGGAAGGCTATGTGATTGAGCAAATCCGCAGGCATACTTTTCAACGGTGGGAATATTATTTTTATAGAACTCAAAAGGGTGCAGAAGTTGATTTATTGCTCATTGCGCCCAATGGTAAAAAAGCCATTATTGAAATAAAATTGACCAATGCCCCCTCAGTATCACGGGGTTTTCATGAGGTTGTAGCAGATATTGCACCTGATTTCAGCTACATTATTACACCCGATAGCCGCAATTATCAACGGGATGATGGCTTACATATTCTATCTTTGCGAGACTTTTTAGAACAGGAAATTGAGCGAATTGGGTAATTGCATGAAGCGAGTTTATAACATGGATAAGGGTTACATTTTATTTATAATTTAGTAAATAATCATAGAGAGTTGGTTTTCCTTAAAAATAGAATTATTTTTGATTAAAAATATAATATGGCAACTGTTTTAAATCTTCATCTCAATGACCTAAGCAGTCAATTCGTACAGAAATTGAAACAAAAGTTTGGCAAAACTGCTGAAGTTGAAATTCATTTGCGCGATAAATCGCCTGCTGAGGATATATTTTCAGAAACAGATTTTTGGAAAATAATCAACACTATAGATTGGTCGAAAAAGGCATCTAAAGATAAATTGCTTCCTGCTATTAAGTTGCTTTCAAAAATGCCTGTATCGAATATCTATATTTTTGAGGATAAATTGTCTGAAAAACTATACTATCTTGATACAAAACAACATGCTTTGGCATATTCTGCTTCTGAACCTGATAATTTTATATCGGTTGATGATTTCTTGTATGCGCGTTGTGCTGTCGTGGCAGAAGGACAAGCCTATTATGAAAAGGTATTAAATGACCCTATATTAATGCCTAATAAAATTGTATTTGAACCACTCCTGAGCCTGGCAGACTTTGCCTATGAAATGAAAATGGGTATGGAATTCAACTATCGTCCAATCTACAATTACGAAACCCGTAGTAACAAATCTGGCTGGAATTAAAATTATGGCACATAGAAACTCTGACGACAATGACGAACTGCATCACCTCTACGAAATAGTTGATAAATTGGATAACGATATTTTTAAGTACGGCATCAGTTGTGACCCAATTGCTAAAGATGGTATGTCCAAAAGAATGCGAGTTCAACTAACATTTGTAAATCTGATAGACAAATGGACAAGATTCTTTGCCCGAATAATTGTCCACGATATACCTGGTAGAAAAGAAGCCAAGAGGATTGAAAGTGAGCATATTCAGGCATATAAAGATAAACATGGGAGCAGACCAAGAGGAAATCTGACAGACTAATGTACAATTTTAATATTGACGCTATTTTTTTTACAGAAAAATAATATTCATTTTAAAAAAATTAAACGATGCAAATCAAATGGGAAGGCGTTTATCCCGCCTTGACAACTAAATTCAATGCCGACGATTCACTCGATTTAGAGTCTTTCGCTAAAAATCTGGATGCTCAAATCAATGCTGGGGTGGATGCCCTTATCATCGGCGGTTCGCTCGGAGAAGCGAGTACGCTGGACGATGATGAAAAATTTGAGGTTTTACGCTTTGCTTTGGATTATGTGAAAGGCAAAGTGCCTGTTATTCTCAATATTACTGAGGGGGCTACGCGCCGCGCGACTGCCTTCGTGAAAAAAGGGGAAGCGATGGGCGCGCATGGTTTTATGTCGCTGCCGCCTATGCGATACAACAGCGATGCTCGTGAAACCATTCACTTTTTTAAAGCCATTGCTGATGCCACCGACAAGCCCATTATGATTTATAACAACCCTGTGGATTATAAAGTGGAGGTCACGATTCCGATGTTCGAGCAATTGTTGAAAGAGCATTCTAATATTGAAGCAGTGAAAGAATCCACGCGTGATGTATCTAACGTGACGCGCCTCCGCAATGCTTTTGGCAACCGCTTAAAAATCCTCTGCGGCGTAGATACTTTGGCGATGGAAGAATTGGTGATGGGGGCTGACGGTTGGGTAGCGGGCTTGGTCTGCGCTTTTCCAAGAGAAACGGTGGTTATTTATCAACTCATTAAGCAGGGTAGGGCAGCCGAAGCTTTGCCGATTTATCGTTGGTTTTTACCGCTTTTAGAGCTTGATATTCACCCTAAACTTGTGCAATATATCAAACTCGCCGAGCAATATACAGGTATCGGCACTGAAAATGTCCGCGCACCGCGTTTGGCATTGGAGGGTGAAGAGCGTGCTCGGGTCGTGAAAATTATAGAAGATGGTTTGAAAAGCCGTCCTGTTTTGCCTGAATTGTAGGTTTTTTTGAAACATATAGGCACATAGGGCATATAGAAAAACTATGTGTCCTATATGCCTATGTGTTTCAAAAAAAAGGGTGTTTAAAATTTTCCATTTTAAGGCTCAATACTGAGGGGGTATCTTAAATTTAAAAAACTTAAAAACATTGAATCAACATGAAAAAACAAACTGTACTTCTTTTTATTGCGCTTCTTTTATGGTCAATAAAAGCTCAATCACAGGTCATTATATTTCAAGGCAGAGTCATAGATAGCACCACTCAAAAAGGGATTCCTTATGTCAATATTGGTTTTCCTGCTTACTCCATTGGTACTTCGTCAAATGAATTGGGAGAGTTTGTAATTAAAATTCCAGCTGAAAGAATGTCAGATACTTTGGTGTTTTCATCCATCGGTTTTAATACTTTTAAAATAATTCCTAAAGAATTGACTCAAGGAAAGAACCTTAGAACAGTTGTTTTAAAATCCAACGATATAAAATTGGAGGAATTGGTTGTCAAATCTTTGGATGCTAAAAAGCTCATCAAAACCTTTTTGAAACAACGATTTAACAATTATGCTGCCGAGCCTGCATTGATGCAAATGTTTTGCAATGAAGTGATGAAGCACAAAGATTCTGACCGCTATTTTTCACAATCCGAAGGAATAATTGAGATGTATAAATCTTCGGTGAAAAATAATGATGACCATGTGCGTTTGTTGAAAGGACGAAAAAAAGGCTTATTGAATGAGTATAGAGACAATGATAAAATATATGTCATACCTCAAATCGTGAATGGACCCACTACGGGTGTTATTTTGGATATTGTTAAAAATTCAGACTTTTTTCTTTTACAAAATGATCAATTCAAATTTATACATGCAGGCTACGAACCTGTGAATGATAAATTGGCGTATGTGATTCATTTTTCACCAAAAGATACGGCTGTACGGGTGTTGTATCCTACTGATTATGATTTTTATAAAGGTAAAATATACATTGATACGGCAACTTTTGCTCTGGTGCGGGCTGAATTTGAATTGTCCGCCAGAGGCATCAGAGTGATAAATTTGACATTGGGAAATAGTAGAAGTCCTTTAGTATTAAAAAACAGGACATTTATCATCAACTATACAGAATTCAACAGTAAATGGTATTTCAAAAGTGCCATAGTTGAGAATGAATTTGTTTATCCTGAAGCGCATCTTGAATTGTCGCATAAAATTGAAAGTTTTGTTACAGAAATAAAAACTGAAGCGGTTAAACCGTTTTCTAAAAAAGTAAATATTTCGAAAAATGAATCACTCGGAGAGAAAATTACTCAATTTGATGATTCGTTTTGGGAAGATTATAATTTTATCAAATCTGCAACAAATGCCCTTGATACACTCAAAGAAAGCCCTCAAGACACTGTCGTCCGTTCAAAACCTTCGGCAGTGACCAATAAAGAAGTGCGAACTGCTTCAAATATTGTAAAATCCATCAATAAAAATGTTGAATTTTTTAAAGGCAACTTTGTTCAAGCCAAGCAGTTAGCAGCAGCTCAAAAGAAATATGTTTTTATTGATGTATATACTACTTGGTGTAAGCCATGTAAAATAATGGCAAATGAAGCATTTAGAGATGAAGAAATTGCAGAGTTGATGAATGCTTTTTTTATCAATATTCAAGTAGATGCGGAAAGCGAAGGGCGCAGTATCGCCAGTCAATATAATGTGCGTGGATACCCAACTACCTTAGTGGTGGATTCTACGGGGTCAATTATGCAAAATAATATAGGTTATGGAGGCGTCAATATTTTTCAAATTCAAGTAGAAAATGCTGTACAATCAATCCCTCAAGGAATGGTTTATTTGAAATCGAAAGAGGTTTATTTGAAAAATCGAAAAGACTTCAAATACACTTATCACCAATGACCCCTCAGTATCAGACGAAAAAAATGAGCAATTGACATTGAAATTTCATGAAAAAACAAGTAATATTAAAGGGTATCATGAATCAGCAACTGACTTAATGTCTCAATATTATCTACCACGTATGACTTATGCCAAAACTCAAAACAATGATGCTTCATTGAAAGAGTATTTGATTAAAATGCAAAGTATCGGCTTGTATTATTCTGAGCATATCAAAGAGAAAAAGTATTTAAAAAACATGGCTGAACTCATCAACAAAGCCTGTGATGGGCATGAATGCGTTGAGTTATTGAATGCCTACAGTCAATTGTTATATCGTTTGGACGATAAAGAAAAAGCCAAAACTTTGATGAATAAAGCCGTTAATCTATCTGGCAATGCTAAAGAAATGATTGATGTTTTAGAAAAAATGAACAAAGGCATTTTTTAAGAAAAAATATTTTCAAACAGTTTAAATACAATTGATTATCTTCATTCCGATAATTACTCTTCTTCAACTATTTACATTAAATTTAAAATCAAAAAAATGAATATCTTAAAAACACTTCTTTTGAGTGTAACGCTCATGCTCATCATTGTTTCTTGCAAAAAGAAAGAAATGGGTGCCAATACTTATGAAGGCTGCTGTGGCAATGTGCCTTTATTTGGTCAAATAGGCAGTGTCAAATTCAATATTGCGAATGTCTACACGCCTAATGGTGATGGTTATAATGACATGATAAGTATTTCGGCAGGTTCAGATATTGGAAAAGTGACGGATTTTATAGTTAAAGACAAAAACAATGTAGAGGTTTTTCGAGGCAGTTCTACATTTAATGGTGCTAACTATGATATCTTGATGACCAATACGGAAAACGCTAAAGTCCCCGAAGGTCTGTTAAATTATTCTTTCAAAATTACGCCAACTACGGGCAATGCTACTCAATTTCAAGGCTCAATTTGTAAAAACACAAGCAAAGGAAGTGATTGCCCCGCTACAAATTCTAAATGTTTATTTTCTTCACAGAACGATAGAGGTACTTTTAATACATCATTTCCAAGTAATGAGGCGTGTAAATAAAGTTCAAGTGCCCAGTATTTATGCGAGAGACCCCCTCAGTATAAAAGCCATTTTGAGCGGATTTCTTTGAGTAAGTAGTTTGACAAAAATAAACGCTGTTAATCGTAAAGAAATTTTTCAAATATTATTCAATTTATGTTAATGCCACATCAACAAATCAATGACACATCGGCACACTCCGAAATACCGAAAATACTGAGGGGTCTATCATGTATGCTCGCCAAATAAAAAAAATTCCCAAAAGCAATTGATAAACAGGAATAAAGGAGTAAAACTTTCGTACAAATGCCTTTTTAATGAAACGACTACTAACAACAGTTGCCAACATCAAGGGCATTGTACCAAGTCCAAAAAGCAACATATATTCTGCACTGAAAATCGGATTAAATGTCAACATGGAAGCGGCAATCGCCCACCAAACGATGCCGCAAGGCAACATGCCATTCGCCACACCCAATAAAAAAAAAGCATTTTTATTTTTTAAAAGCCGTGAAAAAAGTCTTTTAATTGGCATGGATAGATTTGTAAAATTATCAAAACCAAACAAGTTTTTATTTTTATAAAATATTGAAAATAAAGCAATTACAATAAAAAAAATACCAAAAAGGACGGACAATGACTGTTGAAAACCCGCCAATGCCAGTCCTTTACCTAAAAATCCGAACAACAACCCCTGTACGGAGTATGTTAATACACGACCCATGTTGTAGGTCATTGTTTCTCTTAAAATCTGCCAACGATTCGTTTGTCCATACGGCAACATCAAGGCAATTGGTCCACACATGCCCACGCAATGTAAACTACTAACCAAACCTAATATGAAAGCGGAGTAAAGCATGTTATTGGTTATTAGGTTATTAAGTTATTATGTTATTAAGTTATTAAGTTATTGGCGTGTTGTTCCAAATAACAAATAACCAATAATTCAATAACTACTTATGCACAGGTCTTGCCCAATTAGTGGGTTCGATATTGATTTTTTCTTCTTTGTAATAAATTTTATCCTCTGCCTGCCATTCTACTTGTACCCGCCACAAGCCTTTTTCAAAATCATCAAGGCGAATAAACATCTGTTTTGCGGGGTCGGTTTTGAGTTCAAAAATGCGGTCTTTATCATTTTGGGACGGGCGGAAAAAGGTAACTTTTCCTGTTGGTGCAGGTTGGTTATGTGGGAATTGTAAAATGACCGTATTGGCATCTGCCACGTACATGATGGTCATTTCCTGCGTCATTTTGGCAGTATTTTGCTTTTTATCCAAATGCGCTTGAAGGTTAATATCATCGTCATAATAGTTGTTTTTAACCATTAAAACGGGACTATACGTTGATTTTATGACTAAACCAACCATAATAATTGCAAAAAGGCTGTAAAAAAGAGCGATGCCTGTTCCCCAATTAAATTTTTTCATGATATTCGGATTTTAAATAATTTCAAAGATTTAAGATTCCAAATTTCAAAGATTCCAAATTTCATTGACTCTGAAGCCTTTGGAATATTTGGAATTTGAAATCTGGAATTATTACTCCATTGGTCCAACAAAACTGGTTTTTACTTTATTTAAAAACTTACCATTTGAATAAACCTCCACGTAAATTATGGTTTTCATACCCGTCAATTTCGCTTTCTCCATTTCAATAAAAAACGCCCCTTCGGTCATTTGCCCCTTTAATACTGAGGGGGTCGTATTGCCGACAAATTTTAGCACACCCGCATTGTCCTTTATTTTTAAAGTAATCGGCAAATCTGTACTGGTTTTGTTTGTAATTTGAAAAGTATATAAGTTTTTAATGTGTTGATTATCAACCTCTTGGTACATCTGCCCTGGACTTCTCAATATCAAAGTTTCTACATCTTTTCGAGCCGTTAAAAGCACGACATCAAGAATAAAAAGAACGGCTAAAACGGCTGAATAGGCAGCCACCCGAGGCGTCCACAATTTGCGGTTTTGCTCTTGTATGCCTTTCAAAGAATCGTAGCGAATCAAGCCACGAGGTTTTTCAATTTTATCCATAACTTCATCGCACACATCTATACAAGCGGTGCAATTGACACATTCTAATTGTGTTCCGTTGCGAATGTCAATGCCTGTTGGGCAGACTTGAACGCATAATTTGCAATCAATACAGTCGCCTGTTTTGATTTCGGAAATGGGATTTCGGATTTCGGAAAGCTGCAATACTGAGGGGGTGCTTATTGCAGCATTTTTAACACTGTTTTCAATATTTTTAACGATATTATTAGCCGCAGCACACGCTTCACAATCGGGACAACCATTCTTGCAGGTTTTTTTTCTAAGCGGTTCTTTCTGTTTTTTCAATTTACCACGTGGTTCACCTCTGATGAAATCGTAAGCAATAACAATGGTTTCAGGTATAATTAATACACTTTGAAGACGACCATACGGGCAAATTGTGGTGCAAACTTGCTCTCTCAAATGAGCAAAAACACCATAAAAAGCGATTGAAAAAACAATCATTGCCGCAAATCCCCCAAGATTTTTACTGAGGGGTTCGTTGATAATTTTCAAAACGGCATCCATACCGATAATGTACGCCAAAAAATAATTGGCAACCACTACCGCAATCAAAAAGAAAATGGCGTGTTTTAAAACCTTTTTTTTCATCTTATCCACATCCCAATCCCGCTTATCTAATCGGCGTTGTTCGTTGGCATCACCTTCAATCCAGTATTCAATTTTACGAAAAAACATCTCCATAAAAACGGTTTGTGGGCAGACCCAACCGCAAAATAAACGCCCATAAACCACCGTGAAAAGCACGATAAACACCACAAAAGTCAGCATCGCCAAGACGAATAAATAGAAATCTTGCGGCATGAAAAGCAAGCCAAATAAGATGAATTTCCTTTCTAAAATATTGAACAATAAAAGCGGTTCGCCATTCACTTTTATAAAAGGTGTTATTAAAAAAAGGGCTAAAAATGCCACGCTTACCCATGTCCGATAGTCATAAAACCGCCCTTTCGGCTTTTTGGGATATATCCAAACGCGTTTGCCTTGCTCGTCAACGGTGGCGAGGTGGTCTCTGAATGTTTCTTCGTGTTCTAAAATATCCATGATTTTATTTACTCTTAGCTATTGTATCTGTTTTTGAAATTGTTTCTGCTTCAGGCTTATATATAACACCCTGCGGAGCTTTCGGATTCGGTGGATTTGTACCCTTTAATGTCAAAATATAACTCGTCACTTCTTGCATTTCCTTTGGCTTTAATTGTTCTTTCCATGAAATCATACCTTTATCAGGTACACCATTTTTAACCGTTGAAAAAAGGTTTTTAATACTGCCCCCATGAATCCAATAATCATCGGTCATGTTGGGACCTACACCGCCTTCGCCCTTTTGACCATGACAGGCAGCACATTTTCCAATAAAAATGTCTTTCCCTTCCTCCAATTCATCTGCATTTTTTAGGGCAACAACGGTGGCTTCTGAAACGGCATTTTCTTGGCGTTCTGCGGCTTCTAATTTCTGAATTTCACCCTCCCGCACTGCCATTTTATACTCATACATTTGCCCTTTTTCACCATTTTGATACGAATGATAATACCACATATAAGCAAAGGCGAAGGCAATTGAGCCGATGAAAACATTGCGTAACCACGGTGGCATCCCGTTGTCGAGTTCATAAATACCGTCGTGCGGGTGATTGATTTGAATGTCTTTATTTTGTTCAATTGTTTGCCCACCTGTACCGATGAGTTGATACCATATTTTTGACAACCAAGCCTCTTTTTCAACCTTTTCTTTTTCAAGATTAAGGGCTTCTCGACCTTGCTCTTTGGCAATGGCTTTCAGTAAAAGGTCTTGGTACATTTTGAGTGTCCGCAGAGCAATTGTGGCTGTTGCTAAAACTAAAACGCCAATAACACCCAAGAAAATCCACGTCATCACATGGCTCAATTCCTGTGCGCCTGCTTTTGAAACGGGTATTTTGTCTTGGGCAAAAACGAGGGTCGCTGTTAAGCAAAATACTATTAATATTTTAAATTTATTTTTCATATTGCGTTGATTTTCAATTATTCAAATTAATCCTCCAACGGCATATTTGCCATATGTTCAACATGCTTTTTATTTTTAATAAAAAACAGGATTGTCACCACAACAAAAACCGAAAAAAACAAGATCAAAGGCACATTTGCCCATGTTTGAATCGCTTCTTGATTTTTTAAAATATGTTTATACATGATTTCAAAATGACTTTTTTATGTTGAAAATACTGAGGAGGTGCTGGGAAGAGATTTGACAACTTTTTGAAAAGTTGTCAAATCTAAATGGCACTATTTATCCGCAGTTTGCACCTTGATATCCGTTCCCAAACGTTGCAAATAAGCTATCATGGCAACGATTTCTCGTTTATCCAAATCCTTATCTTTTACCCCAGCCTCTTTTAAGCCTTTTGCAATATTTACTGCCTGTTCCCGAAGGTCACTATTGGCGATTTCATCAAAACCTTTTTCATAAGGCGTACCCAATTTTCGCAAAACCCGGATTTTTGCTGCCGTTGAATTGGTATCCAATTTATTGGTCAAAAGCCACGGATAAGCGGGCATAATGGAGCCGGGCGACATGGTTGTTGGGTCGTACATGTGGTTGTAATGCCATGAATCGGGGTATTTTTTACCCACACGGTGCAAGTCCGGTCCCGTCCGTTTTGAACCCCAAAGGAAAGGACGGTCATAAATAAATTCACCCGATTTTGAAAACTCGCCATAACGCTCCGTTTCATCACGGAAAGGACGCACCATTTGCGAGTGACAACCGACGCAGCCTTCCCGGATATAAATATCACGTCCTTGTAGTTCAAGCGGTGTGTAAGGTTTCACGGTTGAAATTTTAGGCACGTTTTCATCAATGGTCATCATGGGCATAATTTCAATCAAACCACCAATCAAAACCACCACAAGACTTGACAACAACATGGTCATTGGGCGTACTTCAATCCAGCGATGCCAGTATGCACCTGCCGTTGCCGTAATATCACGGACAGGAGCTTCGGCAGCTTCATCGGCAACGAATTGACCCGTTTTTACTGTTTTATAAAGGTTGTAAACCATGATGCAAACCCCTGTGAAAAACAGTAAACCACCAAAAGAGCGCATGGCATACATCGGGATAATTTGCGTCACTGTTTCCAAAAAATTGCCATATTTCAAGTACCCGTCTGGTGTAAATTGTTTCCACATCATCGCCTGAGTCCAACCTGCCCAATACAGTGGAACAGCGTAGAAAATAATGCCCAAAGTACCAATCCAAAAATGGGTATTGGCGAGTTTTTGAGAGTATAATTTCACATTATAAAGGCGCGGAAACAACCAATACAAGATGCCAAAAGTCAAAAATCCGTTCCAACCCAGCGCGCCTACGTGTACGTGTGCGATTGTCCAATCCGTATAATGACTAATGGCATTGACCGATTTTATGGATAAAAGAGGTCCTTCAAAAGTTGCCATACCGTAAGCTGTGACCGCAACGACCATGAATTTCAGAGTCGCTTCTTCCCGTACTTTATCCCATGCGCCCCGCAAAGTCAGCAAGCCGTTGAGCATACCACCCCAAGACGGGGCAATCAACATAATTGAAAACACCATACCGAGCGACTGCGCCCAATCGGGCAAAGACGTATATAAAAGGTGGTGGGGACCCGCCCAGATATAGAGAAAAATCAAAGACCAAAAGTGGACTATCGAGAGTTTATAAGAGAAAACGGGGCGATTCGCTGCCTTCGGTAAGTAATAATACATCAAGCCCAAATAAGGCGTTGTCAAAAAGAAAGCCACCGCATTGTGTCCATACCACCATTGCACCAAAGCATCTTGAACGCCCGAATAAATGGGGTAACTTTTCCACATGGAAACAGGAATTTCCAAGTTTTTAACGATGTGTAAAACGGCAACCGTAATCCAAGTAGCGATGTAAAACCATATCGCTACGTAAAGGTGATTTTCCCGTCTTTTCAGGATTGTTCCAAAGAAATTAACGCCAAAAATTACCCAAATAAAGGTAATTAGAAGGTCAATGGGCCACTCCAATTCAGCATATTCAGCCGATGACGTGATGCCATTTGGCAAAGTTATAGCCGCCGCCAAAATGATGATTTGCCAACCCCAAAAATGGATTTTACTCAATGTATCATTAAACATTCGTGCTTTTAAAAGGCGTTGCAAAGAATAATAAACACCCATAAAAATACCATTGCCGACAAAAGCGAAAATGACGGCGTTGGTGTGCAAGGGGCGCAAACGCCCGAAAGTTGTTTGTGGAATACCGAGATTTAAGGAAGGAAAAACGAGTTGCAAGGCTAAAATCAAGCCTACGAGCATACCTACTATGCCCCAAATAGCCGCTGCCCAAGCAAAGTTTCTAACGATTTTGTTGTCGTAACTGAATTGTTCGATTTTAGTTGTTGCTGTTGGATTCATAATTTTAAAAAGTGATTAGGTGAAAGTAGCTTCGACTTTAGCCGAACGCGTTTTAACGGCTAAAGCCGGTTTATGTATTTTTCAATAGGTTAAATCCATTTTGTTTATTTTTCAACGGATAAATCCGTTTGGACGGGTTCGGCTAAAGCCGAAGCTACGTCGGAAGTTTTATCGTCAAAAAGCATCCGTACTGAGGGGGTGTAATCATCATCAAATTGCCCTGCATGGGTTGCCCACATGAAAGCAAAAAGAAAACCTACAGCAACGGTGAGACTGAGCAAGATTAAAAAAAACATGATTTTCATCAGTGGAATGTTTTTAATTGTAATTGATGGTACAAAATTCGGAAAATACTGAGGGGGGTAAGATGACGAGCGTTATGTTGGGAGGTGATAGATGTCAATATTTTTTGAAATAAAACTACTAAATTGATAATACCTTAAAAAACAAGTAAAATCGTACTATCATCGCTCTTTTTAGCAAAAAATCCAAAAGAAATACTGAGGGGTGAGTGATATTAATTTAACCGCATCGAATTCGATGATATTTAATCCAGTTTCAATTTACGCTTTAAAAAATTCCCCGCCAAGACCCCAAATACCACAATCGTCACCGAACTCAAAGGCATTAAAATTGCTGCCAAAAGGGGTGAAATTTGACCCGTCACCGCATAGCTCAAACCAAATAAATTATACGCCACAGCAATAACGTAGGCACGATTGACAATGGTAGAACCGCCTTTTGCTAATTTTAAAAAATCGGGTAAAAACTTGAATTTATCCGCCTGTAAAATAGCGTCGCAAGCAGGTGAAAAATTATTCGTATTTTCAGAAACGACGACACCGATATTGGCTTGTTGCAATGCCCCTGCATCGTTCAAACCGTCTCCAATCATCATCACTTTTTGACCTTTATCTTGTAGATTTTTAATGAAATTGAGCTTATCTAAAGGTTTTTGATTGAAATATAAGTGTTGCGGTTTAATATAATATTTCAAAAAATCATGTTCTTTATTGTTGTCACCTGATAACATATACACGTCTTTTTGTTGTCCGCTAAAATTTTCTAAGACTGTTTCAAAACCTTCTCGATAATGGGGTTTTATTTCAAAACAACCTTTTATAAGCCCATTTATCGCTACAAAAACACCCTGCCCAAATACCCCTCGATTGAGTGATTCTGTTAAAAAATCTGCCGAACCAATTTGTATAAAGTGTTGATTGACAATGCCTTGTACACCTTTCCCTGTTATTTCTTTAAAATCTAAAACCTCATAAGTGGACACATTTTGAAGGTAATCAGCGATTTGAATACTGAGGGGGTGGTTGGAATGTAAAACCAATGATTTGATAAGGTGTGTTTCATCGTTTTCTAAATGCCCGATAAAGTTAATATCCGTTTTCAACCGTTCAGTTATCGTTCCCGTTTTGTCAAAAACAATAATGTCCACACGTTCAAAATTTTCAATAACTTTTGTATTTTTTAAGTAAAACTGATTGCGCCCTAAAATTCTAAGGATATTGCCCAACGTGTAGGGAATCGCCAAAGCCACCGCACATGGGCAAGCGACTATCAACACCGCCGTAGCTGCATTAATCGCCTTGCCCATGTCGTGTGGCATCCAATATAAAAATGCAACCATTGAAACTAATAAAATCACGGCGGTAAAATATTTGCCCGTACGGTCAGCCAGATAGCTGATATGTGATTTTACTTTATCTTGAAACGCATCGTTATTCCAAAGCTCTGTCAAATAACTTTGCGATACTTTGCGTGTTAAATTAATTTCTATAAATTCACCCAATTGCTTGCCGCCTGCAAAAACTTTATTGCCTGATATTTTTTTAACAGGTTCAGCCTCGCCTGTGACGAATGAATAATCAATCTTGGCAGACCCCCTCAGTAAAATGCCGTCTGCTGGTATCAATTCACCATTTCGGACGACAATTATATCATTGACGGATAATTTTGAAAGCGGCGTTGCCACTTCCCTACCTTCTATTTTAACATTGGCAGCGACTGGGAAATACGACTTATAATCTCTCTCAAAAGACAAATGATTAAAGGTTTTTTGTTGAAACCATTTGCCCGTTAAAAGTAGGAAAATAAGCCCTGAAAATGAGTCCATATAACCCGCCCCTGTATGAGTAAGAATTTCAAAAGCACTGCGTCCATACAAACCTAAAATGCCCAATGACAAAGGCACATCTATATTCAAATGCTTGTTTTTCAAGCCATTCCAAGCTGAAATAAGGTAATCTTTGGCAGAATAGAGCAAAACGGGTGTTCCTAAAATTAAATTCAAATACGCCAAATACGGTGCAAGATTTTTATCCAAAGTATTGTTAATCCCAAAATATTCTGGAAAACTCAAGAGCATGATATTGCCAAAAGCAAAACCCGCCAAACCCAATTTGTAGTAAATACTGCGGTCAATTGTTGATTTTTTATCCTTGTCCACATCGTACAAATTCACTTCGGGCGCGTACCCAACTTTGGCAAGCGTTTCAGCCACTTCTCTAAGCGTTGTTTCTTTGTTGGAAAATAAAATAACAACTTCTTTTTTCAAAAAATTAACCTTAGAATTGAAAATGCCTTTATTGATTTTATACAAATTTTCGAGCAACCAAATGCACGATGCACAGTGCATATTCGGAATGTAAAACGTCACTTTTGAAGTCGTTTCATCTTGAAAATCGAGGATTTTTTCAGCCGTTTCAGCATCATCAAGATAGGCATATTGCTCCAAAGGAGTTCCTACGGAAGGCGTATTACCCCTTTGATTGACCCCTGCATTGGCATCAAGCGTATAGTAGGTACATAAGTCGTTTTCATATAAAATCTGATACACCGTCTTGCAGCCTTCGCAGCAAAAACCTTTATTGTCATAGGAAATATAGGTGTTTTTAATATTATCGTGGCAGTGATAACATTGTTTTGAAAGGGTAAAAGACTTGGGTTCTTGAATAGTTGCAGTAGTCATATTGCTGAATTTTAGGGCAAAATTCGCACTTCAAGAGAGGAGTTTTGATGATTTAAGTCAGTTAATGGAATGATGTTTAGCCAAACACACCACGAATTCCCAAGCCTTTGCACATTATAATGACAATTATGTAGGCGGCGCCATCTCAGGTGGTGCTACAGATATTACGCAATTATTCACAAGACCCATCGCCCGATTCGACCCTTACAGTACGCCCAATCTTCAATTTTTTATTTGTTCTGCTTCAAGCCCGCCCGGTGCAGGGGTGCATGGTATGTGTGGGTATTATGCGGCTCAATCGGCTTTGAGGAGTTTGTTGAAGAGGTAGTATTACCCCTCAGTATAAAAGGCCATTTCAGCTTAAAAAAGCATCTCGAATAACTACCAAACACCTACGTATAATTCGTGGTGGGATATAAATATCAATTCCCTTTCGTCAAAATCGGTCCGTTATCCGTTCGTTCTACCAAAAAGGTGAGAACGACTTTAGTGCCACCGCTACTAAAAGTATGTTTGGTTTCAGTTTTAGAGTTGGGAGCCAATTTTTTAACGAAAAAAATATCGGATTTGACGGCTTTTCCTTTGTCGTTGGCATCTGCTAATCTATCATCGTCTTCGTCCAAATCATTGATATTGTTGTCGTCATTGTTGTCATCTTCATCCAAGTTGGATTTGATGACAATGAAGTCTTCATTCTCCATTTCAAAGATTCTGGATTCATTAATTTCGACAATTTGATTCTTTTTCAAATTGAGAGAGGCTTTGTCTAAGCGATTAAAAAGGAGAAAACTTTCTTTATTTTTAGGCATGATGGGTATTTTACTGATGCCTGATTTAGCTGAAAAAGCCACCACGCCCGCATAGCCCAATATTTCTTCCTCGGTATTGCCGCTGCCATCATCTATCGCCAAGCATTGTATATTTTTCAAAGTCACTTTCAAGGTTGGCACTTGAACAGCAACAGGCGGAAGAATTCTAAATATATTTTTATTGGCTGTTACTTTCGTTATGACAGTGCCGTTGCAATCGCTATTGCCAGTGATATTCGTCTCCAAAACAAGAAATCCTCTAATAAAAGTGTCTTGATTGACAATTTTAGAAATGCCTACTTTATCGAATCGGACATTCAACAGCGTGGCATTGTGTACGCGCAAAAGGGTATCATTTTTAAACATCAACGCCCTTATAAACGGCTCATTGGCCGTCCGAACTGCACCACCGTTAGAGACATTTTTTTCTAATGTAAAAGTCAAAGTCGGCATTTTATTTTTAATTTCAAATGGAATGGCGTAAGTTTCTCTTTGAGGGCAGGCGTGCCAGGGTCCGAAAAAAGAGAGCTTACCCCCGTCAGTATCGTAGTGGTCGCGATTGTGAAAAATGCCTGAATTTTCTCCGAAAGCTCCCAGAAAATAAACGGTTTCATTGCTGTTCTTTTTGTACGTCCACCACACTTGTTCTGCAGGATGAATTTCAATATTGTCGTGAAAACTACCGAACGGCACGCTCAACCGATCATTGACCCAAGGACCAAAAAGGCATCCGCAGTCCAACTCCTCTTTGGGCACATTATCGCTGTATTTAGTTAAAAATTGATGAAAAGGCAAATCAATTTCTCCAAAAACCACTGCTTTCATTTCTCTCAGTTGGTGCGTTCCAAAGCTGGCGTTTATTCCTAAAATGGCTTTATTCAAAGGTCCAATGATGGCATTATAAGCCTCAATACCTGCAGCCGTATTGATATCAGGATTAGAAACCGCTTCAATGACATTCGATTTAAAGTTAAAACCCTTGAGTTTGGCAATATTGACAGTCATTATTTGTCGATTAATATCATTCAACAATTCTCTTGAAGCCATTTCAGGTCTGATATTAAAATGGACATCGTCATCGTCCACATTGTCTTTCGATTTGATAAAATATTGATGAAATGTGCCGCACAGGGTGCGTTTGAAGCCATCAATCGGGAAAAGGGAATTGAATGAAGAAACCGTTTCAGCAGGTGTTTTGCCAATTTCAATTTCAGAAATAAAATTATTGCCAATGACACCAAACTGCTGAGTCATAGCCAAATCGTATTGGGCGTTGGCATTAAAAATCGGCAACACATTAAATCGAGTAATGGTGACTTGAGCATGATTGATAAACGGCAATAAGACCGCGAAGGAGAGGATAATGGATAATTTTTTCATAGTTAGGTATTTTAGGAAATGATGAATGGTGAATGATAAATGATGAATTGCAATCTGTTGATTATCAATTGATTGTCAATTAAAATTTTACCTATTATTTAAAATATTCTTTACAAATATAAAGGGAATGTCATTTTAATGCATAACTTTTCTATCTTTAAACCAATAAAAAATCATATTACTCATCACTTATTACCTATTACCTATTAATTATGAGAAAGCCCATTTTAACTTTTACTTTACTATCATTTCTATCAATAGCCTCTATCACCGCTCAAGTTTCAGTTAAGAGTCTGTTGTGCGAAAATCTGACAAATCCCATTGGTTTAGATGCCATTCAGCCTCGTTTTACTTGGATTTTAGCATCAGGCAAAAGAAATACGCTGCAAACAGCTTATGAATTAAGGGTCGGTACGAATGCATCAACGCTGTCGAAAGGCAGTGATTTGGTTTGGAATTCGGGCAAAATAGCGTCTGATCAATCCGTTTATGTGGCTTATGCAGGCACGCCGCTTCAATCGGGTAAAAAGTATTATTGGCAGGTGCGCGTTTGGGATAATTCGGGCAATACGTCGGCATGGTCGGAAACGGC
>JAYTUY010000073.1:0-27771 GCA_043744275.1 Saprospiraceae bacterium | reverse complement strand
ATCCTTAAACATCTTTAAAATCCAACCAATCTTAATTCTAATAAAAAATACTGAGGGGGTCTAATAGTTTCATCTTTTCCCTATATTGCCTTGAAAATCAAACAACTAACATCAATGAAATCACTCTACACATTCTCAATTCTACTTTTATTAAAGTTCAGCAGCCTCAATGCTCAAAAAACCATCACCATCTGCGAAGGCGATTCTACACAATTGACGACTGCGATAGTGGGATTAGATTATTCATGGCAAACGACTGAGGGGTTGAGCAATCCCAAGATTCGCAATCCGTTTGCAAAACCTACTCAAACCACCACTTATATCAGCACAGTTTACAGTCTTCAACAAAATACCCTATCCAACTCTGATTTTACGCAAGGCAATACAGGTTTTACCAGCGATTACAGCGTCTCTAATAACGCTGGAAGTGGGCATTATCTCGTCACGAACAATGGACCTAAATCATGGTGGGTCGGGTTCAGTGCTTGCAACGACCATACTTCGGGTGCGGGCAATATGATGCTCGTGGACGGTGCTTCGTCGCTCAATCAAAACGTATGGTGTCAAGAAATTGCTGTGAAGCCCAATACAGATTACGCGTTTTCGGCTTGGTTGCAAAATATATGCACTTGTGGGTCACCGCCGCGTCTGCAATTTGGTATTAATAGCATCAATTTAGGGAACATTATTGACGTCACGAACATCAATTGTCAATGGAATCAGTTTTATGAAATATGGAATTCGGGCAATAATACCACCGCTAAAATTTGTCTTTTAAATCAAAATACCAATCCCAACGGGAATGATTTTGCCATTGACGACATCACTTTCACGCCTGTCACGCCCTCATACGATACCATCGTTGTGAACGTTATTCCTAAATCTGTTACATCTATTGTCAACAGTATTTGTAAAGGCGATTCCCTCTTTTTTAATAATCGTTTTTACAAGATAGGAGGCGTTTATGAAAAAATATTAAAAACCACAAAAGGCTGCGATAGTATCGTCAAATCGAACCTCAATATTCGCACACCTGCCTACGAAATAACTCGTTTTGATAGCATTTGCAAGGGAGAAACCTATAATTTCGCTGGAAATGCCTACAATACTGAGGGGGTATATGCTCATTGCTTTCGCTCACGTTCAGGCGGAGATAGCATCGTGACGGTGCGTTTGAGCTTTTATCCCAATTATTCGATGGCTCAAAAAGCCACTATTTGCTATGGTGATAGCCTTAAAATAGGTCAAAATTTTTATAAAAAAACAGGAAATTATGTCATAAAATTGATCTCCATAAAAGGTTGTGATAGCACTATTAATTTAAATTTAACAGTTCTGCCTGAAAATATCCGCACTCAAAAAGTGTATATATGCAGCGTCGATACTTATAAAATTGGAGACAGCACCTATAAAAAAACGGGCATTTATCGAAATATACTGAGGGGGTATCAATGCGACAGTACGGTCATTACCGACTTGGAGGTATTTATAAAATGGACCGAAAAAATTGATACCATTATTTGCGCTACTCAATCATTGAAAGTCAATAATAAAACCTATAATCAAACCGGGCATTATCGAGATACCATCCCACGCCCATACCGCTGCGATACCATTTTTGATATTCATTTGACGGTCATGCCGCTGCCTTTTCGGATGCAAAATATTGTATTATGCCAAGGCGAAACGTTTAAAATTAATACTAAAACCTATAGTAAAACAGGCAGCTATACGGACACTATTCCGATTAAAAATAGCTGCGACAGCATCATTGTCACCAATATTAATATCATTGAATTGAACTTGAATCTCGGCAACGATACAACTATTTTCAATGGCGATAGTATTAAGCTGAATCCGTCGGTTAATTCTCAAAATGCCCTTTCATGGAAATGGTCGCCGCCAACGGGATTGAGTTGCGCGGATTGTAAAACGCCCATAGCGACCCCCCTCCCGAAAACATCGGGACAAGTCAGTAAATCGCTCTATCAATTGACTGTAAAAGATACAAAATATGGTTGCACGGCTACCGACGATATTTTTATCAAAGTCAACCCTTGTGAAAAAGTGTTTATCCCCAATTCGTTCAGCCCGAATGATGATACTTTCAACGATTTTTTCACAGCCTACGGAGCAGATTGCGCCAAGCGAATTAAGAAAATGGACATTTTCAATCGTTGGGGCAATCTCATTTTTACAACTAAAAATGCTACATTAGGCAATGATTCTCAAGGTTGGAATGGTCAATTTAAAGGTAAACGCTTGCCAACAGGCGTGTATGTGTATGTCATTGAAATTGAGTATGGGAATGGCACGTCGGGTATTTATTCGGGCAATGTTTCTTTGGTGGAGTAAGGAGAGTTTTTTTATTGCTGAAATCACAATAATAGATAGTAATAATATTATGGTAGAATTTCCTTAAATTTGTTTCTAAAATTATAGAAAATGAAGCTTTCAGATTTAAATTTAGATGAAAAATATACATACGCTGATTATTTAAAATGGACTTTTGATGAAGCCGTTGAACTGATTAAAGGTCGGATTTTTAAAATGGCAGCCCCATTGTCGAATCATCAAGTATCTTCGACCAATTTCACTTATCTTTTTAAACGACAATTAAAAGGTTCGACCTGTCAAGTTTATGCAGCCCCTTTTGATGTGCGTTTGCCAAAGCCTTTATCGCATCGAAAGTCGGATAAAGACATCGAAACGGTTGTGCAACCCGATATATGTGTCGTTTGCGATATGAGTAAAATAGACCGTCGAGGTTGTATTGGTGCACCTGATTTGATTGTTGAAATTTTATCAAAAGGGACGGCATCTAAAGATGTGAAAGTTAAATTTGAAGTTTATGAAGAATCGGGTGTAAAAGAGTATTGGATTGTGAGCCTTTCAGAAAGATTCGTCAATGTTTTTCGACTGAATGAACAAGGCAAATATGTGCCTGATAATCGTCCGTATGTATCAAGTGACAACATTCGAGTGGGTATTTTCAGTGATTTTTCAATACTCGTCGATGATATTTTTGAAGGATTATTGGATTTTGAAGATTAAATGACGATTTTTTACCACTAAACAGCCTCAAAACAAGGTTAAGTTTGTAGAAATAAAACAATATTTCTCCACCACTTAACCTTTTTTTTTACAATGAAACGTCGTAATTTTATCTTATCGAGCCTTGTGGCTGCACCTGTATTAGCTTCAGCAACCAATTTGAAAAACCATGAAAAGCCCTCTAAATTTTTTATCGTCAAAGCTGGGGATGCCCGTTTTGGACAACACACGCCTTTCAGAGGCGTCAACCCCAACGATTTGAAGATTTCTAAGAAAGATACTGAGGGGGCAATGGCGATGTTTGAGTACATTGGTACTGAAAAAACAGGACCATCGCTGCACATTCATCTCAAGCAAGATGAAATTTTTTATGTTGCCGAAGGGGAATTTTTATTTCAAGTGGGCAATGAAAAAAGCACTTTGAAAGCAGGTGACAGCATTTTTTTACCTCGCCAAGTGCCGCATACTTGGCTGCAACTTTCCGACAAAGGAAAATTGATTTATTGGGTCACTCCCGCTGGCAAAATGGAAGATTTTTTCTTAAAATTAAATAGCCTAACCAAACCACCAACACCCGAAGAAATGCTCAAAATCCACGTTGATCATGATATGAAAGTTGTCGGACCACCGTTAGTGCTATAATTAGGAATTAGGAATTTTCAATTAGGAATTAGGTTCTACCCCTCAGTAAATTCCTAATTCCTAATTGAACTTTCCTAATTAAAAACTCCTAATTCCTAATTGAATATTCCTAATTAAATAAGATGCTTTTAAAAGATTTTTTACCACATCCAGGGCTGCAAGAGTATGTAAAATGCTATCGAATTGTGCATTTTAGTTTTGAAAAAGGGGTGACACCGCCTTCAAAACCCTATACACCGCGCCCTGAAAACTGCTTGGCTTTCTATCCGCATGATACGGAGAGGGTAGAATATGCCGATGGTAAAAAGAAAATTTCGCATCTGCCGATTGCTTTGATTGGGCAACATTTGATGGTAACAAATCGCTTTATCGGCACTCATTTTTTAGGGATTCAAATCATTTTTCAGCCAGGCGCTTTATATCGATTGACGGGGATTCCGTTGGTGGAATTGAACAATGAATATTTGGAAGCCGATCGAGTATTTGCCAAAGACATTCAATTTGTCAATGAGCAATTTCATTATGCTAAAAATTATGCTGAAATGGTGACTATTGCCAATCAGTTTGTAACAAAATTGGTGAAAAAAGTAGTGAAAGACAAGCACCCCATTGATGAAGTGAGTAAATTATTGCTCTATAAAGATGCAGCTGTTTCGCTGGATTGGTTGGCAAGAGAATCGTGTTTGAGTGTGAAGCAATTTGAGCGCAATTTTAAAGATAGAACAGGTGTTAACCCCAAATTATTCAGCCGCCTTATTCGCTTCGATAATGCCTTTAGAACTAAAAATGCCCAACCCAATTTAGACTGGTTGAGCGTCGCGATTGATTGCAATTATTACGATTATCAGCATTTAGTAAGAGATTACAAGGACTTTACAGGCTTTTCACCCAAACAATTTCATGAATTGGACACACCCGAAGACTCTTTAGGTATGAAAGAGCAGTTTTATGAAATCGAAACTTTCAACTTGAAAAAAAATAATGGGTAATTACCTATTACAAATTACCCATTACCCATATTTTACTGAGGGGGGTAAAAATAAAGAAGCCACCTTTGCAGGCGGCCTCTTATTAAGTTTTGTGATTGAGAAGAATATCTTTTTTATCTTAAAGAATGATAATCGACAAAAGGTTGACATCCGCTGTGACTGTTGAATTAGCCGTCACACCTAAAGCTGAAAGATTTAAGTTGCCTGTAATACTGGCATTAAACTCACCTTGAATATCCAATTTGCCATCACTGTTTTTGTCTTTGTAAGAAACAAAATGCAATTCATAATCGCCTGCTTCCAAAAAGCTCAACTGATAAGCACCATTTGTAACAACACTACTTGTAACAGCATTTTTAAATTCAACACTTGAACTACCTTGACCAGACATTTCTGTCGTTTTCGTATAAGCTCCTTTTTTATAAGCATATACGACCACTTTGTCACTTGTAGTCACGGCAGTGTTGTTGATTGTACCTTTGATTGTACCTGTCTCAGATTTTTGAATAACCCGAACGCCGTTTGTCAATTCGCTGGCAGTGACGAATTTGTAACCTGTTCCACCATCATAAATAATATTTTTACGAAGGTCGAAGTCTAATACGGCTGTTGAGCTTTGATCAGCAAACGCTTTGAATTGACCAGTAGTGGTGATTTCAGTGGTTGTAGCTGATGAAGCAATGGCTTTTTTATCGCCCGTTTTAGTCAAAATGTAAGTACCAGGTGCATTACCACTTTGGTCAGTCGCATTATCCAATACGAGCGTTACATTGCTGTAAGTGCCTGCATCCAATTTGGTATTGCCCAAAGTTTTTGTTTCACCTCTTTGATAAGCAGCAAGGTCAAAAGTTGTTTTGCCACTAAAATTGTCGATGTTTTTACCATCCACTTTGATAGCCACTACTGTTACGAAAACGCTTTGCACATTGGCATCATCGAAAGGCGCGTCTGTCATTTCAAAATTGACAGAGCCTGGGGATGTTGATGTAGCGTCGTCATTTTTACAGGCTGCCATCGATAATGCCAACACTGAAAAAGTAAATAGTCGGGTGATTTTTGCTTTAAATTCCATTAGATTCTAATTTTTAAAAATTTAGGAAATATAATTTGAAAAAAAATAACTGTGTAAAACCAATGTCCATAAATAATTGAGTCTAATGAAAAAATGAAATTGAAAGTTCTACAGATAAAAAAAGCTGCCCATCCTATATTTTGAGGAAAAACGGGGAGCAAATTCTTCAAAATGTGAAATGATGTGGAAATAATGGAACAGACTGATACTATGTGAGGAAAATAATGTGAAAACGAAATTCACTTTTAGCTTTCTATTCTCTTTTTTTTCAATTAAAAATTATTGAAATAATAAAATATAATGATAGTTTTGCCCAAATCATTATAACCAGATGTTTAACTATGAAAAACCGAAAAAAACAAACACCATCTCAACAACCCAAACCCGTTGATGTACCTAAAGAGGTTAAAAAGGAAAAAAAAGCCCATAACTCAAAAGCAGCTATCATCTTCCCTTTTGAAAAAATCGAAAGCATTTTAGAAGCGAATAAAAAGTATATTGCCATTGGTATCCTTCTAATATCTCTATCGATTCGATTCATATACTACAAACAGGCTACTGATACCCCGATTGCAGTGTTTCATAATTGGGATCAGTCGGATATGAATTTCTTTGACATATGGTCAAAAGAAATAGCCAAAGGTGATGTCTTGACCAATCAATCATTGCATCCGCATCATGGATGGTGTAAAGATTTGTCTGATGCTTATTTCGCAAAATATCCTGACGAACAAAAAAAATATCAAGCACTGACGGGTGGTGACACTACCAAATCTGCTTCAATTGAACTGTGGAATCATTGGTATGGCAATAAGCAATTTCATCAAGAGCCCGTCTATCCGTATTTAGTAGCGGCTACATATAAGGTGTTTGGAACGGATGTTCGCCATGTCTTTATTTGGCAATTATTGCTGGGTGCTTTCATCAATTTATTAATATTCCTTTTAGCCTGTCGTTATTTTGGCAACCTCACGGGCTTGTGTGCAGGGCTGTTGGCAATATTGTGCGGACCAATAGCTTGTTACGATATGCTCTTGTTGCGTTCAACATTGACCGTATTTCTTTTACTCTTGACAGTGTTCGCTTTTGACCTTGCCCTAAGAAAACAGCAAGCGCAATATTACATGCTGTTTGGAGCAATCATGGCAATAACCTATTTGACCCAAGCCTACTTTGTTTTCTTTATAATATTTGCTATCGGTTACCTCATCTATCTCTATCGATTGGAAAGACCGATTTTACTGAGGGGGTTGGGTAGCTTCGCTATCGGATTCAGTTTGGTTTTCATGGTTTTAGTCATGAGAAATATGTCAGTCGGGGCACCCTTATTTTCAGTCAATAGCAACAGTGCTATCAGTTTTATTAATGGAAATTTTAATACTTACGACCCAAACATAGGTTTTGCGATCAATACAACCTTATCAACAGATGTAATGCACAAAACAGGTGGTAAATTTTTACCTTCTGTTGTAGAAACGCTCAAATCTCATGAAGGGTTGAGCTATATTGAACTGCTGTGGCGTAAAATAAAAACCATATTTTATTGGTATGAATTGCCCAACAATGCCAGTTATTACTTCTTTCAACAATACGCCCCTATTTTGAAGGTATTATTTGTCAATTTTTATATTATTGCCCCTTTAGGATTGGTCGGTTTAGCGTTGGCTTTGTGGAAACGCCGAGAAAGTATGCCATTGATAGCCATGATGGTTGTCAATTTAGCACCCCTCTTGATTATTACAGGGTTTTCAAGGTATCGAGTGGGCTTGATGGCAGTGATGATACCTTTAGCAGCCTTTGCTATTGTAGAGTTACTAAAAAGTCTTCGCTCAGTCAATGTCAAAAACATTGTATTAATAGGTGTCGGTATAGGCATCGCATTTTTATTTACAGTCAATGCGAGAACAGACGATTTTTCCAAATTCCAAAGAGTTGATTTTAATGTAGCTTATGATTTGTTTTATTTAAAAGATATTGAAAAATATGCTACTAAAAATGAGTGGGCAAAATGTGCTGAAGTGATGGGCGATTTTGTGAAAAGAGAACCTGAAATGTTGAACGAATTAAATGCATACCACAAAGTTAAAAATGCAGACGAATACAATTTGGCTGATTTTTTTGCTAAAATTCATAGCATGTACGCCTCTATTTTAAAAAATAATGGCAATGAAACTCAATCCGCAGTTCATTTAGCCCGCTCCGAAGCTTTGAAGAAATCTGTTGAAAACATGAAATTGAATTAAGGTTTCATTAAAATGAGCACCGGATTTTGCAAAAATTGCTCATAAATATTGATACAAACTAAAACGATATAACCAAGCTATTAAAATCTATTATGAGAAAATCTGAAGTCAAAAATCTTGATTATTTTGAAAACATAGCCACTAAAAGACCACAACGGAGAAAACGTTTTAGCTATTATTGGGAAGATATTACCGATTATTGCAACTACTTTTCAACCGATACCACCAAAGTATTGGAAGTAGGCTGTGGCACTGGCGAGTTGTTAAATCGCCTTCAAGCTGGTAGTAAAACAGGCATTGATTATAGCCCTTCCATGATTGAGTTGGCGCGAAAACAATTCCCCGACATCCATTTTGAAACCATGCACGCTGAGGATATTCAGTTGAATGAAAAATATGATTTGATAATCGTTTCCAACCTCATCGGCTTCTTGGATGATGTGCAAGCTGTATTTAATCAGCTACATAAAGTGAGCCACGAGCGCACTAAAATTATTGTCACTTATTATAATTATCTATGGGAACCTATTTTGAAAACAGGTGAACGTTTGGGTATAAAAGACCCGACACCTTTACAAAATTGGTTGTCCACCAAGGATATTAATAATTTGTTGATGTTAGCAGGTTTTGATGTTTATCGCAATTCAAAGCGGATGATATTCCCTATTTATATCCCTTTAATGTCTGAATTTTTAAACAGATTTGTTGCCAAATTGCCCTTTTTCAAGCATTTAACTTTGAATAATTTTTCCTTTGCAACGCCTATTTCAACTGATAATACTGAGGGGTATGTCAACAAATACAGCGTTTCGATAGTCATACCTGCACGCAATGAAAGCGGAAATATTGAAAATGCTTTGCTGCGAATGCCCGTATTCAGTAAACACTTAGAAATCATTTTTGTAGAAGGGAATTCAACTGATGATACTTGGCAAACCATTCAACAAGTATCCAATCAATATAAAAATCAGTTTGATATAAAAATCATGCAACAAGACGGCAAAGGTAAAGGCGATGCTGTTCGGAAAGGATTTGACCAAGCAAAAGGCGATATTTTGATGATATTAGATGCCGATCTGACCGTTCCGCCAGAAGATTTACCCAAATTTTATGATGCCATTGCCTCAGGTAAAGGTGATTTTATTAATGGTTCAAGATTGGTGTATGCGATGGATACAAAGGCTATGCGTTTTCTGAATTTATTGGGCAATAAGTTTTTCAGTCTGATGTTTAGCTGGTTGCTCGATAGACCGTTTAAAGATACCTTGTGTGGAACGAAGGTTATTTTTCGAGAAGATTATAAAAAACTCATTGCCAATAGAAAGTTCTTTGGCGATTTCGACCCTTTCGGCGATTTTGACCTTATTTTCGGCGCATTCAAATTGAATTTAAAAATTGTTGAATTACCCATTCGATACCGCGAGAGGGTTTACGGCGATACCAATATCTCTCGATTTAGACATGGTTTCATTCTCTTGAAAATGTGTTTTTTTGCAGCGCGAAAAATTAAATTTAGATAATTATTGATTTTTACTCATTTTTACTGAGGGGTAGCCTACCTTATACAAACGAGGATTTTAATCTCTATAAAACATTGATATTCAATGCTTTATTCTTTAGAACTGATGAGTAGAAACAATGAAATGAGTGATTTTTTTTAATTAAAAAAGGAGAACATTTTTAATAGATAGCTGTTATGAATTAACTTTACACCGTCAAATTAAAAATTGAACTTGAACAATTTGTTCACAAAATTTCATCATTCATCTATCCTTTATGGCAATTCTGATTTTCTTCATTACACAATGGTATCTTTCCATTTTTAGTCAGACATTTTTTTTGCACCGTTATGCTGCTCACGCAATGTTCACGATGTCTAAATTTTGGGAACGATTTTTCTTCATTTTCACCTTCATTTCTCAAGGAGCCAATTACCTCAGTGCATACGGATATGGCGTCATGCACCGGATGCACCATGCGTTTGCGGATACAGAAAAAGACCCGCATTCGCCCAAATATGCCCGCAACATCTTTGATATGATGTGGCAGACATATAAAAATTATAATAAAATAACCTATAAAAAAATTGATATTGAAGGGCGTTTCACTCGCAACGTACCTGAGTGGCTCACTTTTGACAGCGTGGCTGGGCATTATTTGATGAGGCTTGTGTGGGTCGTCGGCTACTTTTTTGTCTATTGGTTTTTAGCGACCGCTTGGTGGCAATGGCTTTTATTCCCAATTACTTTAGCGATGGCACCTGTTCATGGGGCTATTATCAATTGGTTTGCTCATAAATTTGGCTATCGCGAATTCGATATGACGAATACCTCAACCAATTTCCTTCCCTTCGATTTCTTGATGATGGGTGAATCTTATCACAACAATCACCATCATCACGATAAAAGTGCCAACTTCGGCATCCGTTGGCATGAAGTCGATTTGACTTATCTCATCATCCTTTTATTGGATAAAATAGGAGTAATTCAATTAAAACCAATACCTGTCAGTCCTAAATAAACAGCAGTATCAATGTCAATACGATGCCACCAATGGTAAAGTACATTCCTTTTCGGAATGTACTCGTGCTGGGCATAAACATCCAAAAAGAAGAAATAACAAAAAAGAATAAAGACAATCCGAAAAAGATATTGAAAAAGAAAAGCGGATCAGCACTTTTTGCTTTATGAAGATGCGTCATTTTATCCAAAATACGAGGCAACTCTTTCACTTTATATTGAGCTGTGCCTGTGCTTTTATCGTAAGTGCCGTTTTTGAAAGACAGGATATTGCCCTCCTCTTTATCAATTTTCAAATCCCTCATTTGCAATAATTTACCCAATTCATCGGGCTGCACATTCACTTTAACTTGTTTAGTAATTGTTTTTTCGTTCTTCAAAAAATCGGTATCCCGAAATATCATTACTATACCACTCAAAGTATAAACAGCCATGATACCAACTAAAAAAAAGCCCAAATAGCGATGAATAATCCGCATGTTGAAAGAAAAAGATTGGTTGTTCGTCATTGTTTTAAATTTTGAAATTGAAAAATTTGTTTAAAATGTCATTGAAAAGAACATACTACTGAGGGGTACACATTATTTATAAAGTCGTTGCCATTATTTTAAGACTATTCTTTTTATTCTCCTGCTTTACTTCATGCGCTATCAATAATTGATTGCCAATGATTAAACCTGTTGAATTGGTGGCGTTTTCAGAACCTTCAACGGACAGCGTTTCTGAAACTTTATCGCCATTAATTTTTCTAAAAACAAGTTGCGTTTTATCCTTGCCTTGCTCCCAAAGCATAGCCGACACTTGCGATGAAGACATCAAAAAAGGGTTTTTTACTGAGGGGTCATCCAAAACAAAAAGCTTTTTACCCTCTTGAGTGACCAATCTGATACCAGACTCCGTTTCAGCCCCTGAATACCAAGCCACCAAAGCACTTTTTCCATGCACACTTGAAATCGCACCACTGTGCGGACAACCATTGATTTTCCAACCGTCGTTATGAACGATTTGCGGTTTTGAAAACGTTGCGCCATTATCCTTTGAAGTCATTTTGGCAATGTCTCGAATATCGTCGTTATTATCCCGATAAAATACATTCAAGGCACCATTCGCATCTACCAAAAGATTGATATTGCAGCAATCGCAGACCACAGGGTCAATCACTTTTTCAGGTTGAAATGTACCATTTTTAGTCAAAACAAGGCGTAAATCCCGTTCTTCATGCTTCGTGCTATTGGCAACATCTTTCAAATAAACCACTGCAATTTCATCGTTGGGCATCAAAGCAACATCAAAAAAGCCTCTCACAATGCCTTTTGTTGGGTCTGAATCAACCGATTGAGGGCTTGTCCAAGTTGCACCGCCATCTTTTGACGTGCAATAAACGAGGTCTGATGACCGTCCACCCCGACCTCTGCCACCATTACCTTCTTGAGGGCTTGCTGTTGCGGGAGCTTCTGCTCGATTCGTAAAAACAGCTATCAAACTGCCATCCTTTTTCGCTAACACTTTTGCTCGCATCAAGCGGCTATTGCCTACGCCATTGCCTGCATAAATCACTTTCTTTTCAGAAAACGTTTTGCCTTTATCTTGAGAAAATGCCAAGCAAAATGAGGTCATACCTTGCTCATCTTTTTCAGTCCAAGAAAGCATAACATCACCTTTTGGTGTTTGTGAAAGCAAAGGCATAGAGTAGGCTTTGGCATCTTCGGTTAAAAATACTGAGGGGGTCGATTTAGCAGATTTGAATTGAGAAAAATGGGTCGCGCCCGTCCATTGAGTAATATCCTCAGCCTGCATGGGGCTGCACATCGGTATTACAGAAACCGATTTCGATTTGTCTGATTGATTGGCAAAAAATGCCCAACAGGTAAAAAATACGACATTGAAGGAGATAATGAGCTTTATCATTGTACTTTCTAAATTTAAGTGAAAAAATAATAGAGATTCGCCTCTTTTGAATGAGCGTATAAAAGTAAAAATAATTCTCATAATGATGTTGATAAGTCGATAATTAAGGCAATTGTGAAGATGAAAAGGAGGATTGTAGCGGGGTGGTCTAAATAAAACAATGCCTAATATTCCTTTGGTATATCGTTTAGAAAAGCATTCGGGTAGGCTTATTCCTGCCTTACTTTGGTGGAAAATATTCACTAAAAAAATGGAAGCCTATATACAAAATGATACAACCAGAAGACTGTTTGAGGCAGGTAAAGTGCATTTTCAGTTGGCTTTTGATTGATTAGAGGAGAATTATGTCTTTCTAAAAGTTTAGTTAATTTGTAAGTACCCCCTCAGTATTTCATCTTTTTACTTGCAATTTTATCATACCTATTAGATAAACTTGGCTTTGCAAAACCTCTTTTTACAGACAAATTTTTTCGGATGTGCGGTACTTTTTGAGCGAAAAAATATTTTTTTTGCTTGAAAACCAAATATTGTCCGTAGATTTGTCCGTGTCCGTAAAAATGTCCGCAATATGATTAATGTCAAATTTTACTTAGATAAGGCAGATAAAAGCAAGAAATATCCGATTCATCTTGTCTTACGCCAAAAAGAGTTGCAAATAAAAGTTGCGACAGGTGAAAAAGTGATGAAAAAAGACTGGGATAATAAAAACCAGTCTGTTAAGAATACTGCATATTCTCACAAGTCTATAAATAAATTTTTAAACTTCTTAAAACAAGAGGTTGAAAAGTATTTTGAAACTGAACCACATTCAAACTTTACTGATAAAAAGGTTAAAGACAAAATTACATCGCTTGTCAACAGCCGAAAGGTAAACACCGATATTTATATTGTTAGTGAAAATATGGTGGCTTATGGACATAAAGAAAAAGTAACTTTTGTAGATTTATTTGCAGGAGCAGGCGGTTTTAGCGAAGGGTTTTTACAAGCTGAATTTGCTAATAAATATTATGATTTTAGATTAGGAAGCGATATAAATGAAAATTGCGAATTAACGCACCTCGCCAGATACAATTACCAATTAGGTCTTGATGCAGAATTTTTACGTCAAGACATTACAGAACCAGATTTTTTAGATAATTTTTTGAAAAAACTGCATGGAACTGAAGTAGATGTCGTCTGTGGAGGTCCGCCATGTCAAAGCTTTAGTTTGGCTGGAAAACGTAAGAAATTTGATAAAAAAGATGATTTATTCGCCCATTATCTTAAAGTAATCAGGCAATTGCGACCGAAATATTTTGTCATGGAAAATGTTAAAGGCATTTTGACAAAAGAAGAAGGGCGTATTAAAGAAATGATTTTACAGGAAATAAGGTCAATAGTTGATTTGAAAGAGTTTAGCCAATTAATCCATTTTGTGGCTCAACTTAGAAAAATTGAAGCCGAACAACCTTTTATTTTAGATTGTTTTACGTTGCGTTTACAGTTTGAGAAAGCAACGGATAAGGAATATGAGCAACTCAAAAATAGCTATATTCTCAATTTAGAAAACAAATTTAGACTCTTAACGCCAAAGATTGTTGATTACAAAACAAGCAAAACAGATAAGAATATAAGTACAATTCGACATGGATTCAATCTACTAAAACGAAGCAAAGAATTGTCCTACATTAGGAAAAAAGTCATCAATGAAAAATCATTTTCTGATTTAGATAATGACTTTTTTGCTCAACATTTTGATGATTTTTTAACATCAATTGAGCCAGAAACGATTGTCGAAAAAATTCAAGTGGCTTTCAATAATTTAAAGCCAAAAGAAGATTATTTGAAAGAAGTCAACCATATAATCACGGCACTCGAAATATTTTCATATTCATTTGATGAATGTGTCAATGATTTAAAACCATTTGTTTTAAAAGCCAATAAGGAACGGGAGTTTGATGAAATACTCTCACATATCAGGTTGTACAAAATAGAGCAACCTTTTGTTGCTTTGGCTTCAAATTATGGTGTTCCTCAAAATAGAGAAAGAGTTTTATTTATTGGTTGCCGAAAAGACCAAAAGCTCATAACATATATTCCTGCTACAGTGAGCGAAAAAGAGAAAGTCAATGTGTTTGAAGCTCTGCATGATTTGGATTTTGTAGGCAATGATGATGAAAGATTTGATTATGAAAAAGTTGATTTGAAAACGCAATACAATGGCTCAACTGAAAAGATGCAATCTCTCATACGCAAACGCAATATTGATGGAAAACCAAACGAAAAAGCGGGATTAAGCTATGCAGAATGGTCAAAAAAAGGTCGTTTAAATGGACGTTTTGCCAATGCCAAAAACCCGTTTTATGTTAGAAATTTTGAAGAACTTGAAAATACTTTATCTCATTTGGTTGCGCCTTTACACAATCATAAAACAAGCAAGCAAAATGATGTTGTTGTGAAAAGATTGGGTGTTATTTTGGAGACAGGCGATTATGATTTGGCTAAAAAGGAATTGAAAAACATCGGATTGGATTCTGATAAGAGAAGCTATAATGTTCTAAAACCTGAAAGCCAAAGTTCAACAATCATGACAATCGCTGATGATTATATCCATTATTCAAATCCACGAGCCTTAACGGTTCGTGAAATGGCGAGATTGCAATCATTTGATGATTCTTTTGTGTTTCAAGGAGATTATGAAGGATTAAAACCATTAGAGTGGCAACCAATGACCAAATCTGAACAGGTATTGGAAGCCACTCCTCCATTATTCGCAAGAGCAATTGCTATGATTTTGCTTGCGACTATGGAAAAACTCTAATTAATGCTCCTTTTTCAATAGCTTCTGGAATATTAGTTTGTTGGTGCATGAGTTCTTCAGTGAGCCCAATTTGACGAGAACCATCAATACCATTAATTACATTGAATACTCGTTTTCTTGGGAAATACCTAATTTTTTTAACCGTGTGAAAATACCCAAAAAATATTACATAAAATTGAGCGTATTTTCCAATGTTAGAGAGCTTTTTTAACTCTTCCATAGAATTGACATAGATTTGCATTTTAATTATTATTTAAAATTTAAAAACTGTATTTTCCAGGAAGTTAAGAAATTTGTTTTGATTTAATCCGAATTTTAATAAAAAAAAGAAAAATTGCATTATTATAATTTCTAAGAAACAGAAATATGACAGAGATACCTAAAAGAGAATTTTTTTTAAAACCAGTACTACAAGCAATGATTGAGTTGGGTGGTTCTGGCTCTAATGAAGAAATCAATGATAAAGTAATTGCTTTACTAGATATTCCCGAAAGTTTATTGAGTATAACGCATGGTAATACGCCTCAATCTGAATTAGCATATCAGTTGGCGTGGGTACGCACGATGTTAAAAAATCAAGGCTTAATAGAGAATTCTCAAAGGGGAATTTGGTCTGTTATTGACATAGAAGATGCCCAACTTTTATTGAAAAAAAAAGGACAGAAAACACTTGAACAACGGATTAATCAGCAATTAGAAGAAGATGAAAACTGGAAAGAAAAAATTTTATCAGTAATTTTAGAAAAAGTTTCACCAAGTGGGTTTGAAAGATTGATTCAACTTTTTTTACGTGAAAAAGGATTTACACAGGTTGAGGTCACTGGACGAAGTGGAGATGGTGGAATTGATGGACGAGGTATTGCAAAAATCAACGGAATTTTAAGTTTTCATATAATTTTTCAGTGCAAAAGATATAAAGGTAAAGTTTCTTCAAAAGAAATTCGTGACTTTCGAGGGGCGATGGTAGGTAGAACAGATAAAGGTTTATTCATAACTACGGGAGATTTTACTCGCGATGCCTTTTTAGAGGCAACACGCGATGGAGTACAAACTATTGATTTGATTGATGGAGAGAAATTAGCTGAAAAACTAAAAGAATTAAATTTAGGTGTAAAAATAGAACATCGTGAAATTGTTACTGTTGATGAAGATTGGTTTAATCGGTTTGACTAAATAGCAAAAGGAGGATTTTTGCCAGCCAATAAAAAGATTACCAAATGGCAATATATGAAAAAGGTCCCATTTTCAAATTAAAACCGAATGCTTTGGGTTTGCTATTTCCACCAAGCCAATCTTATAATTTATTGATTTAGAAAAAAGACATTATTGTGGTAAAAAAAGCCCCCCTCAGTACCCACCCACTCCCAAACTCAAAAACGCTCAACTATCCCTCTGATAATCAAGCGTTTATGGATTTCAACCCCCTCAGTATTTCCCAAAACCAAACAATTTTACAATTTATCGAACAAAATATCCATAGTCAATTGGTTGTGAACGGTTGAAAAATAATGACTATTTTCTTTGACCCCAAATGTGGTCAACAGAGTGATGAAAACCGATTTTTTGGTTTTAGATTGTGCTAAAAAAATACGCCTTTTTAGATTGAGATTTTCAGCGGTTTTTTTGTCTAATTCATATTCCGTTAGGGAAAATTTTATTTCACATAAATTCATACAATTGTCCTGTCTATCAATCAATAAATCAATTTGCGCCCCTTGTTCGGTGGCATCTTTCGCCACGTATCGCCATGCCGATTGTTCGGAATAAACGCCCGCTATGCCCAACGCTTTCTTAATTTGAGGTATGTGTTTAAGGCATAAACTTTCAAAAGCCAAGCCACACCACGTTTTCCAAGAATTGCTCGACGTTTTACTTTGCCAAGTACCTTGCCCAAAAGCCTTGCTGTTGTCCATAAATTTTATATAAAACAAAGAAAATTCGTCGCTCAATTTGTAGATATTTTCTTTACTCGTCTTGTTGAAAGGACTGTACTCTGAAATAAAACCCGATTGGAGCAATTCTTCCAACAACTGAGTAAGTGTGCCGCCTGATGCTATTTGGCAAGTTTCGACAATCTCATTGCGGGTCATACCATTCGGTTTGTTGGCTAAGGCTTTTGCAATAAGCTCGTGTTTATCAGATGTGCCAAACAAAGCACTGTATAAATCCACAAATTCATCACTTAGAAAACCATCATGCGTAAAACACATACGGTCAATGGTTTGTATAACGCTTTCTCCTCGTTTTACATTTTTTAAATAATGAGGAATACCACCCATAACCATGTACAATTGTAAAATCTGATAAGGGGTTAAATCAATATTTTGACTTTCTAAAAACAACGATGTTTCGTGTAAATTGAAAGGCATCAAGCGCAAACGACGGGTAATACGGTTGTGCAAACCACCTTTATTGCGGACAATATTTTGTATCATCCAAGACGCTGCCGAGCCACAAATAACGACCACTAAATTATCTTGTTTCGATGCCCATGTATTCCAAAAATGGTCGAATGCAGATAAAAAACCCGCTTTATGGGTATCAAACCACGGCAATTCATCTAAAAAAAACACTTTTTTTTCTTCTCCCAAATGAGGTTCTAACACATCTATCAGCACATGAAAAGCCTGCAACCAACTGGTAGGCGTAATGCGACTGATGGGCAATTTTAAGGTGCGCGCAATGGTAAGGCTGAAATTTTCAATTTGTTCTGTAAAAGGGGCGTTGTTGATGCCAGTCAATTCCAAAATCAATTCCTTTTGATAAACGGTTCGGATAAGGTGGGTTTTGCCGACCCTTCTGCGTCCGTAGATGGCTACTAATTCTGCCGAATTAGACACCAATGCCTCTTGTAAAACTTTGATTTCCGCCTGCCTACCAATTAAATTTTTCATATCGTTGTCGGTTGCTTATCATCCTTAAAATTTTATTGACAGCCAAAAGTACGTGTTTTTTATGACTTTTGGCTGGTAATAAAATTTATTGACAGCCAAAACTATAATTTTTTAAATAGTTTTGGCTGTCAATAGTTTACAGTTTCAGTGTTTTAATAAAAAACGCTTGACTATCTATCTGATAATCAAGCGTTTTTGGGTTGCATACCCCCTCAGTATAAAACTGTTTTTCACTATAAAAATAGCTTAATTTTAAGCGAAAATAGCCGTAATATCCATTTTGAATCCTTCAAGCACTTTCGATTCAATTTCCCCTTTTTCAATGGCAAACGAAGCGAGGGTATAAACATCTACGTCTAAAGCATAGACTTCAATCGCCTGATTTTTAGGGTCAACTATCCAATATTCTAATACGCCAAATTGGCAATACAAATCTTTTTTAACTGTCCTATCATTGCGATAAGTGGAAGGCGATAAAACCTCAACTATCAAATCGGGCTGCCCCATAATACCATCTTGAGTGACAATAAAAAGTCTATCGGTTTTGATGAAAAGAATATCAGGCTGAGTGTTATTATAATTATCAAAGAAAACATCAATTGGGGAGGTATAGCATTTTCCCAATTGTTTTTCTTTAACAAATGCATTCATAAGAGTAAATAAATTTCCAACCGCTTCTTGATGCGGTGGAGAAGGGGCTTGTTTTTTCACAATATGTCCGTTTATAAGTTCATAAAAATAACCTTCTTCGAGTTCCATCTCGAAGAGTTCTTTTACGGTTATTTTCCTTTCTTCTATTAATGTCATGGCTTCAATATTTTAAATTTCAAATTGTAATTTCAATAGCACCTGAATTGAGTTTTGTTGATGTTAGTGTATTTAGTATTTGTTTAGCAAACGGTTGTAATGTCAAATAAGTATTATCGGAAGCAGCAAGAACCAAAACTGGGATTGGATATTTTTTAAAGTTCTGTTGATATTTTAGGTTTTTATCTATCGTAATCAAAGCATCGAATCCATCTTCAAGCATAAGTGCCAGTAGTTGACCATTTTTTTTGCCTTGCCATCCTTTGTCACTGACATGATAAACCTCATGTACATTCAGATCGCGTTTAAGTTTTCTCGGTATATTTTCATCAAGCAGCAGCTTCATATAGTTTCACTATTTTTTTTGATGTAAAACTATTACCAACTAATTCTAATAAAGCATTGACTTGTTCACGCTTTACGGTTGGAAAATCTTCCAAAAAATCGTCTATCGAAATGCCTTTTTCTAAATGCCAAAACAGACTTTGGATAGGCACTCGGGTATTTTTGAAAACGGGCGTTCCGCTTACAATTTCAGAATCAATTGTTATAATTTCATTTAATGCCATTGTTCTATTTTTTACAAAATTAATGTTTTTATGTGTAAAATAAAAGAATTTGTAACTGCAAATAAAAAAAGAAACGGCTGCATACCCCTCAGTATCCAACCGTTTTTTATAGTAAAAACAGGCGTTTTATAGCAATTTTTCTAATAAATCATCATTGCCATTCATAAATGGTTGATTGTTAACCCGCTTGCCAGAGGCTTTGTAGAGGGCATTGGCAACGGCTCCGCCGAGAGGTGGTAAAGCGGGTTCACCGAGACCCGTCGGGTCAATGCCATTGTCCACAAAATGCACTTCTACTTCAGGTATTTCATTCATGCGGATGAGGCGATAAGTGTTGAAATTGTTCTGCTCAGGTGCTCCATTTTTGAAGGTCAAATTGCCATACATCGCATGACCCAAACCGTCCACCATGCTGCCGACGACTTGATTCAATGCACCACTTTGATTGACCACAATGCCGCAATCCACGGCTGCATATATTTTTTTCAAAACAGGTTTGCCTTTTTCTTTCACCATTTCAGCCACTTGCGCCACATAAGAAGCATGTGAAAAATAGACACTAAATCCTTGATAAACGTCTTTTTTCTTCTTACCCCAACCCGATTTTTCAGCCGCTAATTGAATCACGGCTTTGAAACGGTCAATATCGTATTTGATAGCACCCACAGGAGCTTTTTTAGCTTTATCCAACAAATCAAGGCGCATTTGTACAGGGTCTTTGCCTGATGCTTCTGCTATTTGATCTAAAAACGATTGCTCGGCGAATGCTAAAAAATTGGTAATCGGAGCTCGCCAGGGACCCGTTGTGATAGGTGATTTATGGTCAACAGAATCAATCAACACATTCGGAATAGCACCCGATGGAAAATTATTACCTCCTCGAGTCGAATCACCTGCATTAATGCCTACACCTCTTTGTTCATAGCCTATCAGATTGCCATCTTTATCCAAAGCCGCTCTAAAACGATAGCGACAGGCTGGGCGATAAATGCCGCCCGTCATATCATCCTCACGCGTCCAGATGACTTTCACAGGGGCTTTGATAAGGCTTGATAATTCAGCCGCTTCCATAGCAAAATCCGACCGCAAACGCCGACCAAAGCCGCCGCCCATACGCGTCATTTGAACAGATACTTTTTCAGGTGCTACATTCAGCAGCTTCGCCACATCGGCTCTCGCTGATTGTGGATTTTGCGTTGGTCCTATTAATTCAACTTTATCGGCGGTGACGTGTGCAAAGAAATTCATCGGCTCCATCGGGCTATGCGATAGAAATGGACATTGATATTCTGCTTCAATCACTTTAGCGGCTGTTTTGAACACCCCCTCAGTATCGCCGTCTTTTCGGCGCATTTCTGCCTTGTCGCTGTTCATCAGTTCTTTGAAAAGGCGGTTGTGATCGTCGGTGCTTTCAAGATTACCATCTTTTTCCCATTCAATTTTGACTGTTTCACGTGCCTTTTTTACTTCCCAAGTCGTTTTGCCAACGATGGCTACATTATTTTTAAAAGATAAAACATCCACAATACCGGGCATAGATTTAGCCGCTGCCCCGTCAAATGATTTCAATTTTAAACCAAAAGCTGGCGGACGTTGCAACATAGCAATCAACATCCCTTCTCTTTGAAAATCAAGCCCATATAAAGGTTTACCTGTCGTAATTGCTTGATTATCAACCCCTTTTACAAATGTGCCTATAAGTTTGAAGTCTTTGCGGTCTTTTAATTTCACCTCTTTGGGCGGTGTGATTTTAGTGGCTTCTAATGCTAATTCTCCATAAGTCATGCGCTTGCCTGAGGCTTTATGAATGACCACACCTTTATCAGTAGAGCATTCTGACATCGGTACTTTCCAAACGGTCGCGGCTGCTTCTATCAGCATTTGACGCGCCGTTGCACCTGCTTGTCGCAAGCGTTTCCAAGAGTGCGGCGTAGAGCCACTGCCACCTGCTACTTGCCTTTCAAAACGTGCTGCATCCAAAGGTGCTTGCTCGACGCGCACTTTCGACCAATCCACATCCAATTCTTCCGCAACGGTCATCGGGAACGAGGTTTTGATGCCTTGACCGACCTCAGGATTAGGTGAAAAAATGGTGACAATGCCATCAGTACCGATAGACATATAGCTGTTGAAATTGAAATTGCCTTCCAACGATGCATTAAATACAGCCGCATTGAGCTTTTTTGAAGGCAATAAATTGAAGCCGAGAAATAAACCGCTTCCTGCCAAAGCAGTGGCTTTCAAAAAATCGCGGCGATTATATAGAGTTGATGCTTTCATATTTTTATAGGTAATGATTAATAGGTAATGGGTAATGGGTAATAGGTAATATCCCAATCGTTATTTATTATTAATTAATCGATTAACAAATAACGGATAACTAATAACGATTAACGAATCTTAGTTGAAGCCAATTTAATGGCGTCTTTGATGCGGTGGTATGTGCCGCAGCGGCAAAGGTGGCTTGACATGGCATTGTCAATATCTGCATCAGTGGGCTTCGGATTTTTTTTCAAAAGAGCAGCCGCTGACATGAGTTGACCCGCTTGACAATAGCCACACTGCGGAACGTCTTTTTCATCCCAAGCCAACTGCACAGGGTGGTCACCTTTTTCGGAAAGCCCTTCGATGGTGGTGATTTTAGCATTGCCGATACTTGAAACGGGCAATACACATGAGCGCATAGGCTCGCCGTCGAGGTGTACCGTACACGCGCCGCATGATGCTATGCCACAGCCATATTTAGTGCCGAGCAATTTCAAGTGGTCGCGAAGAACCCACAGCAGCGGCGTATCGGGAGTGACGTCGGCTTGTAGGGTTTTGCCATTTATTTTTAATGAGAATTGAGCCATTGGATTGTGTCGTTTTTAGTTTTCAAAAAATAGTGATAAATTGAATAACTATAAATATGGATATATAAAGTCTTAAAAATAACATTATTGATTTGAAAAGGTTGCTTTTGCAAGAGTTTTTAGACAAAAGTATTGTAATCACTTTTAACGGCTCTATTTATAATTAATAAGTTAAATATTAGAAAAATTACTACTTGGTACTGAGGGGTATTGAATGTTGAAAATTTAGACTGATTTTATGATACCTTATTAAGCGTTGCCAGTTGGCAGGCACAATTCTTTTAAAAAAATTATAATAACAATAATTTTTAACCCAAAATTTTATCAAAAGCTATGGAATCTAATGCAAATTATGTTTTAATCACAGGTGGTACAAGCGGAATTGGCTATGAATTAGCAAAATTGTTCGCTCAAGATGGTTACAATTTAATCATTGTGGCAAGAGATGTCGCAGAATTAGAGAAAGTAGCTGTGGAATTTAATCAACAATATAAGGTAAATGTTGTAAAAATTTCCACAGACCTTTTCAATCCACAAAATGCATTTGCTCTCTATGATAAAGTCAAATCTAAAAGACTGGAAGTATCTATTTTAGTCAATGATGCAGGTCAAGGTTTGTATGGTGAATTTATTGATACTGATATTCAAAGAGAACTCGATATCATTCATTTAAACATTTCAAGTCTTATTATACTCACTAAAAAGTTTTTGCAAGACATGGTATCAAGAGGAGAAGGCAAGATACTAAACCTCGCCTCAGTTGCCAGCAAAATGCCCGGACCACTTCAATCAGTTTATTATGGTACAAAAGCATTTGTTCACTCATTTTCTGAATCTATTCGTGAAGAAGTAAAGGATAAAGGTGTTACTATCACCTCACTTTTGCCGGGAGCTACTAATACCGATTTTTTCAATAAAGCTGATATGTTGGACGCCAAAAATATAAAAGAGGGAATGAAAGAAGGTAAACTGGCAGATCCCGCTCATATTGCCAAAGCTGGTTATGACGCTTTGATGGCTGGAGACGATATGGTAGTACCTGGACTTAAAAATAAAATGCGAATTGCTATGAGTAACCTGACGCCAGATAGTGTGTTGGCAGAGCAGTCACATAAGCAACATGCTCCTTCTTCGGAAAAATAAAACTATTAAATAAAATTTTTTTAATCATTTAAATCTTCAATATCATGAAAGCAGCTGTCATTCATGGTCCTAAAACGGTAACATATGATACTGTTCCAGACCCCACCATCTTATCAGGGAGAGACATTATTCTTAAAGTCACTTCTACCGCTATATGTGGCTCCGATCTTCACATGTATACGGGTGCTATCCCACAACCCCGACCTATGGTATTGGGGCATGAATTTATGGGCATAGTAGAAGAAGTTGGCAGTGAAATTAAAAACTTACGAGTAGGAGATAGGGTAGTAGTTCCTTTTCCAATTGCTTGTGGTACTTGCTTTTTTTGTAATCATGATTTGCCCGGTCATTGCGAAAATAGCAATCCTGAGAAATACGGACCTGAAGGCGGATTGATGACACAAAAAGGTGGCGCTTTATTCGGCTATACAGATTTGTATGGCGGCTACGATGGCGGACAAGCCGAATATGTCCGAGTGCCTTATGGAGACGTTGGTCCGAGAAAAGTTCCTGATAATTTAACCGATGAACAAGTGTTGTTTTTAACGGATATTTTCCCTACTGGCTACACTGGCATTGATTGGGGCGAGGTAAAAGGAGGTGAAACAGTGGCTATTTTTGGAAGCGGCCCAGTTGGATTAATGGCAGCAAAAAGTGCTTGGTTGAGAGGAGCTGCAAGAGTCATTATTGTCGATACATTGCAATATAGACTGGATAAAGCCAAACAAACGGCTGATTGTGAAACCATTTTGTGGGAAGATGATGGTAAAGAAGTGATTGAAAAAATACGGTCAATGACACAAGGGCGCGGTGCTGATGTTTGTGTAGAAGCTGTTGGTTTTGAGCCAGATCGGAGCATGCTCGATAAAGCTAAAGCCCTTATTAATTTTGAAAAAGGCTCTCCAAAAGTACTTGAAGCCTGTTTGAGTGCTGTTCGGAGAGGTGGAATTGTGTCTGTATTGGGTGTTTACTCAACTCCTTTTGACAACTTTCCATTAGGACAAATTTTTGATAAAGGTATTGTTTTAAAAAGCGGTCAAGCACCTGCTCAAAAACATATTGATACTTTATTAAAATATGTAGTAGAGGGTAAAGTTAAATTAGATGATATTATTACTCATCGTTTACCGCTGTCTGAAGTAGCTCATGGATATGATATTTTTAAAAACAAACAAGAAAATTGTGTGAAAGTGGTACTTGATCCTTGGAAATAATTAGTTAAACAGTCATTTAAATCGAATTTAAAGCTTAAAATATACTTAAAAAAACATAAAGCGGTTATCTCAATGAATGAGTATAATCGCTTTTGTTTTGATAAAATAATAACCTTGATACATATACCCCCTCAGTATTTTTCAGCTAAATCTAAGCGTTCAATCAACTATTTAGCTGAAATCATTTGTTGTCATCCGCTAAATCTGTATATTTGCCCATACATTTAGCTGAAAAAAACAAAAGATGGTATCAAAATTAGTAGGTCGTAAAAAAGAACAAGATGTTTTAGAAAAAGCCTTGAAGTCGGATGAAGCCGAAATGGTATCTGTGATTGGCAGAAGACGTATTGTATATGGCAATGGGCGGTATTCCGCATTATATGAAAGAAATTGAAGCAGGAAAAAGTGCGGCTCAAAATATTGACGATATTTGTTTTTCAGAAACTGGCATTTTGCGCGATGAGTTTTCTATCCTTTTTTCCTCATTATTTGATGATTCCTACAACCACATCGCCGTTGTGCGTGCCTTAGCCAAAACAAGGCAGGGCATTGATAGAAACTCCTTGATTGCTGCGGCTAAATTATCAAACGGTGGCACATTAACTCAAGTTTTGGAAGAACTCAATCAGTCGGGTTTTATAGATGCTTATCAACCTTTTGGTAAAAAAACCAAAGATAAATTATACCGATTGACCGATGAATACTCACTTTTTTATCTGCAATTTATTGAAAAACAAGGAGTGACAGAAAGTGGACTTTGGCTTCAATTGAGCCAAAGCCAAGATTATAAAATATGGAGTGGTTATACTTTTGAAGGCATTTGTTTAAAACATATCCAACAAATTAAAAAGGCATTGAGCATTGGAGGGGTGTATTCTGTGCCGTCTTCTTTTTTAAAAAAAGGAACTGAAACGGAGAAAGGTACTCAAATTGATTTGCTTTTAGACAGAGCAGACCGCATTATCAATGTTTTTGAAATTAAATTTTACGCTGATATTATTTCGGTCACAAAGGACATGGCTCAAAATTGGAAAAACAAAATGCGGATATTTAAACAAACAACTAAAACCCCAAAACATCTTTTTCTGACTTTAATCACAACCTTTGGCATCACCCCAAACGAACACAGCATTGGCTTAGTTGACCAAGTATTGACAGTAGATGACATTTTTTTGGATTGACATTATTTCTTTTTATCTTTAACATACGCAAGCGAACACTTCCAAAATGATAAGGTACTAAAAATAGACGAAGAGCATTTGCAAATTGTAATTGTTTACTTTTTCGCCACTCATCCGCTTCTTTAATGAAAGGACTTACAAAAAGTATCTCTTTTTCATTATGTATCACAAACTTACCCTCATATTGCGTAGGGTTATCTGATATTTGTTTTAACCAACTTTCTATATTATTTGTCATATTTTTTTTGACAAATTTAAACCATTTTTATAAAATATCTTTTTTAAGATTTTAATCTTTTCTCACCCGCCCGCCTTCTTCGTATTCACATACCCCTCAGTCAAAAGGATTTGCAAGACCTTATCACGGTGATTGCCTTGTATTTGGACTTCATTGTCTTTCACCGTACCGCCGACGCCGCATTTGGTTTTCAGCAATTTTCCCATAGCTTCTAAAGTTTCTAAAGTGCCGACGAAGCCACTGACGATGGTCGCCTCTTTGTTGCCTTTCAAGCGGTCGAGGTGGATGTGGAGCTTTTGTTGTCCCTTCGGTAAATCCTCGACCCCCTCAGTATTTTCAGCATATTGATACTCAAAATCAGGGTTGGTGGAATAGACTATGCCATCTCTAAGCTTTTTATTTTTCATCTCTTTTCGTAGATATTAGATTAGATGATAGATGGTTAAAGTGTTGAAATGTAAACACTTACACTTTACATTAAATTTGAAGATATAAGTTTCAAAAACTCATTGCGTGTTTCCTGCTTTTTAAATGCACCTGTAAATGCAGAAGTAGTCGTCACAGAGTTTTGCTTTTGCACACCGCGCATCATCATACACATATGACTTGCTTCAATGACTACCGCCACGCCCAAAGGATTCAATGTATCTTGAATACAATCCATAATTTGGCTTGTCAAACGCTCCTGCACTTGCAAGCGGCGGGCAAATACATCCACCACACGAGGTATTTTACTCAAGCCCACGATATGACCATTGGGAATATATGCAATATGAGCCTTTCCAAAAAATGGCAGCATATGGTGTTCGCACATGGAATACAGTTCAATATCTTTCACGATGACCATATTTCTATAATCTTCTTCAAACATAGCACCCCTCAGTATTTTAGCAGCGTCAAGCTCATAGCCACTCGTGAGGAATTGCAGGGCTTTGGCAACGCGCTCAGGCGTTTTGAGCAAGCCTTCGCGTTCGGGATTTTCTCCCAGTTTTCCGAGTATGTCGCGGTAGTGAGCCGCCAGGTCGAGGGTTAAAGCCTCGTTGTATTTGTCAATTTTCATATAGTGTGTTATGTTTTAAGGAAAATTTTATTCACCGAAATATTCCGCATAAATGGTCTCAGTTTCTATCAATTTGACCCTGTGAAGGCGGACACCTTCTTCAAGATGTGGTTCAAGTTGTTGCCAAATGAGCATGACCAAATTTTCAGTAGTTGATTGCATGTTTTTAGGAATGAAATCCACATCCAAATTGAGGTTAGAATGATCCAGTTTATCCGTTACAAATTCACGAATCAAGCCGCCTAATTTTTTGGCATCCATGACAAAACCCGTCTGCGGATTCGGTTTTCCTTTAACAGTGACGTGGAGATAATAGTTGTGACCATGCCAATTTTTATTGGCGCATTTACCGAAAGCGGCAAAATTTTGTTCTTCACTCCATTCGCGCACCCACAGCTTGTGCGCCGCATTGAAGCGTTCTACGCGGGTTAGATGTACCATCAGTTTGTTTTAATTTTTTAGACGCAGGAACTACGACTGCGTATTTTAGTTATTAATTATAGGTAATGAGTAATAGGTTGTCCAAAGTTAATCGCCCCCTCAGTATATTTCGGTTTTTGGATTTCGCATTTCGGCAACACGCCGA
>JAYTUY010000072.1:0-2228 GCA_043744275.1 Saprospiraceae bacterium | reverse complement strand
AATTAAGTTTTGGTACACAAAATTAAGATTTTAGCTCACGATTTTTTTTATAAGAAAGCCCTAACTCATGACGTCACAAACGCCGACGGAAAGAATTTGAAAAATTAATAAATTGTCAACAGGTTTTATATACATTGTGTCAAGTTGTGTGAAAACACATATTTCAAAAGAACAAGTTTATTCAATTAATAAAACCAAATCATCAACAAAATGAAAAAAACTACACTCATCATTTGGGCATTATGCCTATTAAACACCCCCTCAGTATTTGGGCAAATTATCACCTCTTCGCAGATAGATTCCTTAGTCGAAAAAGTGTTGACCACTTTCGATGTGCCGGGCATATCTGTTGCCATTGTGAAAGACGATAAAATTATTCATTCGAAAGGCTACGGCGTGAGGTCGCTTGATACCAAACAGAAAGTGGATGAAAATACGCTTTTTGGCATTGCGTCCAATAGCAAAGCGTTCACTTCGGCGGCGTTGGGCATGTTGGTAGATGAAGGCAAAATGAAATGGGATGATAAGGTAACGGATTATATTCCCGAATTTAAAATGTATAATCCTTATGTGACTGAGGAGTTTACGATAAAAGATTTGTTGACGCATAGAAGTGGCTTGGGTCTTGGGGCAGGAGATTTGATGATGTGGCCAGACGGGAGTAATTTTACGAAGCAGGATATTATTCACAATTTGCGCTACCTCAAACCTGTATCCAGTTTTAGATCAAAATATGATTATGACAACAACCTTTATATTGTCGCAGGAGAAGTAGTTGAGCGGATTTCAGGCATGAAATGGGAAGATTTTATTGAAAAACGCATCATGCAGCCTTTAAAAATGGATAAAAGTGCTGCATCTATCAGCCGATTGAAAGATAGGAGCAATATTATCGCCCCTCATGCCCCTGTGAATGGTAAAATATCGACCATTAAAATTGATTGGAGTGAGACGGCGAATGCGGCAGGCGGTATTTATAGCAATGTAACGGATTTATCGAAATGGATAATCATGCAGATGAATGATGGAAAATATGGCGAAGGTTTGACCAAGCAAATATTCAGCAAAGAAGTGCATGAGGAAATGTGGACGCCTCAAACGATTCTCCCAGTGAGAGGATCGACGCCTTATAATACGCATTTTTCAAGTTACGGTTTGGGTTGGGGTTTATCCGATGTGAAAGGCTATAAACAAGCGACTCATACGGGCGGACTCGCGGGCATCGTCACTCAAATAACGCTTATTCCTGAAATGAAATTAGGCATTATAGTTTTGACCAATCAACAATCGGGCGCAGCATTTTCAGCCATTACCAACACCATTAAAGACAGTTATTTGGGCGTAACAGGTGTAGATAGAGTGAAACAACAAAAGGAGCGAGTCGTGAAAAACGAAGCCGAAGCGAAGAAAATAACTGATGAAATATGGGCGAATATAGAAGCGCAACAAAAAGCGACAACAGCCAAGCCCGACCTCACGACATATTTAGGCACTTACACCGATAAATGGTTTGGTGATGTCATTATTTCAAATAAAAATGGTCAAATAAGGTTCGATTCTAAGCGTTCGTCGCGTTTGACGGGAGAAATGGTCTATTACAAAGCCAATACTTTTGTAGTGAAATGGGATGATAGGAGCTTTGATGCAGATGCTTTTATGCAATTCAGTTTGGATAATACAGGCAAAGCCATTGGTATAAAAATGGATGCCATATCGCCTTTAACGGATTTTAGTTTTGATTTTCAAGATTTGGATTTTATTCGTTCAAAATAAATTAAAGAGACTGAGGGGGTCAATATTTTTCATAATTTTCTCTTTCTGAATGAACCTTTCAAGTCAAAGACTTAAAAGATACCACATAAAGGGTCAGGAGACCCATTTACTGCCTGTCCCGAAAGCCTTCGGGAAGCAGCCCCGTTCTTTGATTAAACATTTGTTGTCAATCCAAATCATACTCCGTGCAAGCGGTTGATGCCCCCCTCAGTATAAAGCCTATTTTAATATATTTTTACGTCATTTCAAAATATATTATTTCAAATATAGGATTATCTTCCACAAAACGAAGAATTTGAACATATTTATCATCTGAATTATTGTTATTTTCTATGACTTGCAATGGTTTAGATAAATCTAATTCAATATCTTGAGTGAATAGAAAATTTTTCAACTCTTTAATATCTTTGATATTTGAAACTGTTGAACGACTGAATCCTTTTAGAATAATTAGT
>JAYTUY010000071.1:0-27881 GCA_043744275.1 Saprospiraceae bacterium | reverse complement strand
TAATAACTAATAACTAATAACTAATAACTAATAACTAATAACTAATAACTAATAACTAATAACTAATAACTAATAACTAATAACTAATAACTATTTTTTATCATCTAAAACTAACACTTTTATTTTTTGATAAACAAAAGATATAATTAAAATCAGAACACCTAACAGGATAAAAGCTATGATTTTACCTGTTTCAGAAGCATTTTTAATATCAAATAAAAATAATTTTACAATGGTTAGCCCCAATAAAGTTAAGGCTATTATCCTCAATGTTTTATTTTCTCGTTTGATACCGATGATTAGGAAAGCAAAGGCAATAACACCCCATAAAATAGGAAAGCCAGTTTTTATCATGAGTGTTCGCATGGATGCTTCTTCCGTTGAAATGAATAAACCATGCAACATTAATTCTGAACTGGCTAAATAAACAATTAAAAACGAGGCTATCCAAAGGGCGATATTCGTTTTCAAAAGTTCAAAAACAGCCGTTTCTTTATTAATTTTATAAACTGAAATTGCGAAATACAGCACAATGCCCAACGAAATATAATGTAAAACAAATCCCAATCTGAAATTGATACCCCTCAGTATAAAGTCGGTATTTTCATAAAAAAGGTAGTTTGAAAACCAAAAAGCCCATAAAAAAATATTGGCAATGCCTATAATGGTGGCTATTTTGTAATTGAATATAGATGTCGTTTTGCATAATACAAAAAACAAAATGGCACTGAACAATAAATGATAAAGAACCACGACCGAAGCAGCAGAATTAACACTTGAAATATGGTTGATGGATTGAAAATTGACTTCTAAAAATCCAACAATATAGGTTGTTAAAATAGCGGCAATGCCAATGTATTTTCGGTAAATTATTGGATTAAAAGTAATGTCAAATTGAGTAGATTCCTCATTTTCATTTTTCAATAAATAATATATGGCTGATAAACAAGCGATTGAAAATAAGCCTGTTATGCATATTTTGTTCAATAAAATAGCGAAATCAAGCCCTAAAAAATAATTCTGCTGCCAATCCATACTTAAACTAATCAGCATAAGGACAGTCACGATAACAGAACCAAAACGATAGCCCGCCACATTCGCTTTTTGACCCAACCACATGAGCATCACCGCCTCTGCCGCCCAAAAAAGAGTGATATAATTGCCCTCAAATTGTATCGGAATCGCCAAAGTTATAAAGGTCAATGTCATGCCGACCAACAAAAAAACAGTGGTTTTATCCAAATTGAATTTTTTGTATAAAAACCAAGCGTATATTAAATTCAGCAAACCTAAACCCGTTGTGAATAAGCCTTTAAATTCAGGATGAAATTGATTCAAAATGAACATACCCGCTCCGTAAAACAAAAAAGTATTGCTCGTTAAAATAGCCAATTCAGTTGTTGAAAAGATGCTTTTGGTTCTAAGATTATTGATAATATTTGTCAAAATAAAAATCAAATAAAAGATAAAACCGAAGCATAATGCGCCTAAATAGTGTGGATTGGCTTCATAAATGTCTTGAGAAAGCCATCCTGCAAATAAAATTACTGAAAAAATATAGGATAGAATATTAACGATGCGCCATTTTTTATAGTAGGCAATGGCTAAAATTCCTAAATCCAAAATCGTGATATAAGTAAACAAAACCACATAATTTCCCTGCCCTGTACTCACCATAAACGGCACTGCAAAACCACCAATTAAGGAGAGAACCGCCAATTCTTTTCTATTATACGAAAGAGAAACAAGGCAACTAAAAGCAGTAATAACGACCATTAAAGCAAAGGCAACTGTCTGATTAAACAAGTGATAACTGTGGAAAGCGATACCAATTGTGAAATAAAAAATAGCAATAGCTCCTGCTACAAAGACAGAACTAAATGCCGCATATTGTTGTCGCAACCTGTGTGCAACTCCCATAACCAATACGCCAGAAAGAATGCCTATGCCCACTCTTGCAGGCTCATTTATCCAACCTTTATCTATCGAGTATTTAACAAAATAGCTGATGCCTAACACCAATATCAATATCCCTATTTTGTTAATAAGATTTTCACCAATGAATTTTTCCAAATCAGGATTATCGTCCTTGAAAGTCTCCCACCATGATTTTTGGGGAATATAGGGAGTCGGTTCTGTTTTCGTAAAAATAGGTTTTGGCGTTTCATCAAAAGTTGAAACAGGCGTTTCATCGAAGGCAAATTCTTCTTCTTGAGGTTCTTCAAATTCTTCAAGAATAGGCTCTTCTTCAATAATAATAGGTGGTTTTACTTCAACTATTGGTTTTTGAACAACTATTTTCTCCTCTTTAAAAGATATGACTTCTTCATATGGGAGAACATTTTTTCTCTGTATTTCTTTTTTCAGTGACTCTATTAAGCGATGCATGTCTGAAACACGATTCTCCATATTTGTGAACCTCGAGTCTATATTGCTTTTAATTGTGATTAAAATGACAATGACAATGATGAGTAGAAAAATTTCCATACTGGGTATTTATGAGAGGTGTTGGGAATATATTTTTTATATTTTAAACCGATGTTATTTCAATCGAAGTCAAATTTATTGTTTTATCATATAACGAGGTTGCTTTTCATGAAAAACATTGTTTGAGCTTATTTATAGGGTAGCGAGTTTTTTTAAAACACAATAGGCACATAGAACACATAGTTTTCCTTTTTCGTCCTATTAAGAACTAAAAAACTATGTGCCCTATGTGCCTATTGTGTTAAAAAAAAATTTCTACTATGCTAAAACTGCCTCGCTTTTAATAATGCCGCTTTTTACTAAATATTCAGCGATTTGAACGGCATTTGTAGCAGCCCCTTTGCGGAGATTATCGGCTACAACCCAAAGGTTGAGGGTCTTATCTTGAGATTCATCGCGGCGGATTCTGCCGACGAAGACTTCATCGCGGTTGTGAGCGTCTTTAGGCATTGGGTATTTAAAATTCTGTACATCATCGACAACGATGACCCCCTCAGTATTTTCAAGTAATTCACGCACTTCTGCCAAATCAAACTCATGCTCGAACTCCAAATTAATAGCTTCCGAATGCCCACCAACAACAGGAATGCGAACTGTCGTAGCCGTCACTCTTATCGAATCATCGCCCATGATTTTCTTGGTTTCGTTCACCATTTTCATTTCCTCTTTGGTATAACCATTTTCGAGGAACACATCAATATGCGGAATCACATTCATGTCGATGGGGTGTTTATACGCCATTTCACCATCAAAAATGCCGTTGCGCTCGTTCATCATTTGAGTCACCGCTTTCACGCCCGTGCCCGTAACGGATTGATAAGTCGATACAACCACGCGTTTAATTTTATATTTATCATGCAATGGCTTCATCACAACCACCATTTGAATCGTCGAACAATTGGGATTAGCGATGATTTTATCCTCAGCCGTCAAAGTATCGGCATTCACTTCTGGTACGACAAGTTTCTTCGTCGGATCCATTCGCCAAGCCGAAGAGTTATCAATCACCGTCGTGCCGACTGCTGCGAATTGAGGCGCGAACTCCGTAGAAGTGTTGCCCCCTGCTGAGAAAATGGCAATTTCAGGGCGCGCTGCAATCGCATCCGCCATGCTCACAATTTTGTAAGGCTGCCCTTTGAAAATCACCTCTTTGCCAACGCTTCTTTCGGAGGCAACAGGCAAAAATTCAGAAACTGGAAAATTACGTTCTTCAAGAACTTTTAACATCGCTGTGCCGACCAAACCGGTAGCACCTACCACAGCTACTTTCATTTTCTACTCGTTTTATTTTTGATTTGATAAATAATTGGTAAATTTGAGGGCAAAGGTAAATAAACATAACAGATTTAAAATGAAAAACCCTATTTTTTACTCAATTTTTAAGCCATCCTTTTTAATTATCCACCTTATAATGCTCTTTTTACTGAGGGGGTCTGCTCAAAATACAACGGTTGCACCGTATGATATTTTGATAAGTGAGTTTATGGCTGACCCGAAAGATTTAAATGGTTTGCCTAATGCAGAATACATTGAATTATATAATAAAACAGAACATCCTATCAAACTTGGCGGTCTTAAGTTTGTAAATGGTAATGTAACATCTACTGAATTGCCTGATACAATATTGTACCCTAAAAAATATGTCATCGTATATGCTCGAAAAGCAAGTGTGAATTTTAAAACTTATGGCGATACAATCCCTCTTTCAAAATTCATCAGTTTGAGCAATCCGGGCGATACTTTTTACTTGAAATCAAAAGAAGGATTGGTAATAGACGCTGCATCTTATGACCTTTCATATTACCAAAATTCCAACAGAGCACAGGGCGGTTGGTCACTCGAACGCATAAATATTAATGCTTTATGTTTAACAAATAATTGGATTGCTTCTAATGATTTAAATCGTGGAACACCAGGTCAAAAGAATTCAGTTTATAAAGATGTGAAGGATAAAACGCCACCTGAAGTTATTTTGGCTTATCCAAAAGATGATAAAACAATTGTTCTCAATTTTGATAAATCAATGGATAGAAATTCAGTGATTCAAGTATTACACTACTCGATTGATAATAATTTGAAAATTGATTCACTTAAAATATTAGACACTATTTTTTTTAAAAGTTTTCAAATTAAATTGAAATCCAATTTATTAGCTAATAAAATATACAAGCTTATTCTCAAGACATCACTTACTGATTGTCAAACAATATCCCTCAGTAAAGAAGACACTTTTATGATAAAATTGGCAGATAAAGCATCGCGTAACGATTTGATTATCAATGAGTTATTGATGAATCCTGAAATTGGCGGTTCGCGATTTGTTGAAATCTATAATAACTCAATTAAAGTAATTGACTTATTTGATTTTAAAATTGAAGACACTACAAAAAGCGACATAAAAATTATTACAAGTCATTATCCTCTTTTTCCAAAAGAATATGTAGTTCTGACTGAAAACCCAGAATACATTCAGAAGCGATATAATGCTTCAATGTTTAAAAAAGCCATTATTAAAAATCGTTTGCCTATATGGAGCGACATACGAGGAAATGTATCTTTATATGAAAATAAATCACTGATTATAGACAACTTCAACTACAATAAAAGCTTTCACAATCCCTTGCTCTCCAATACTAAGGGGGTGTCTTTGGAGCGCATTAATCCGAATGATTCGACAAATAATGCGGCGAATTGGCATTCAGCGGCGGCTTCTGTTTCGTATGCTACGCCTGCTTATCAGAATTCGCAGTTGAATGTGACCCCCTCAGTATTGGGGAATAATGAAGAGATTTTTACACTCATTAACAAAACGTTTTCGCCTAATGATGATGGTTTTCAAGACTATTTATTGATGCATTATGCTATTGATAAAAAAGGATATTTTGCTAATATTTCTATTTTTGACATGGAAGGCAAGTTGATTAAAACATTGGTAATCAATGAGTTATTGTCCTCAGGAGGACAAATTAAATGGGATGGCGAAACGAATGAAAAACTGGTAGCTCCTGTCGGTACGTACATTATTTATATTGAACTTATTGATCCAGATGGTGGTGTGAAGAAGATTAAAAAGTTATGTGTACTCGCAGATAAGTTTTGAAATAAATGTTAAAAAACAAAGACTAACGGTTTGTGACATGAAAAATTTATTAATTTTGCCCTGATGGATATTTTAGAATCGAAAACAGTAAGGGTTAATGTGCTAACGAATCTTACCTCAATCGTGCTGATACTTGGGGTATTTTTTTGCATTTATACACCCAATTACATGTTTTTTAAATGGTGGTCGCAATATGCTTCTCAGATTACGATTGCTTATTGGATTTTAGGTTTGCTTTTTTTAGCATTCAAGTCGCCTCGATTGACGATGATTGCCTTTATCAGTTGTGCTTTTTTATGTCTTTACTTAAAAAATACAACCAATCCAGCCCTCGCACCACCTAAAGTGACGAGCGAACCCATCATGAAAATTGCCCAATTCAACCTCACTTCTACCAATAGTAACTACGACGAAACTATCAATGCCATTAAAAAAACGGGTGCGGATATTATCTCCATCCAAGAGGTTTCGCCAGATTGGAATAAAGTGCTAAGAGATTCATTATCAACAAGTTATCCTTATAGTTGTCAAATTGCAGGGCTTGATGTTTACAGCATGAAATTGTATTCAAAGTATGCTTTTGCTACTTGCGATACTTTTTATTGCGACGAAATACCAAATTTAATCTTAGGGTTTAATAATCAATATTCTACTCGTAAAATATATGTCATCGCTTCATATATTGCGCCGCCGATTTTTACATCTGCTTATCAGAAATTGCAACATCAATTGGATACTTTAGCCACGCATATCAAGCGGCTGAATTGCCCAGTTATCACGGTAGGTGATTACAATATTCATGGTTCTTCTTTTGAAATTCAACAATTTCGGCACATTGCTAACCTGAATGACAGTCGCAGAGGCTACCGACCTGATCGCAGCAACGGATACATTTCCCTCCTTGAAGTACCAACCGACCATATATTTTATACGGCTGAAATGACTTGCATAGAATTTCTCACCATCAGTGGACCTCATGAAGAACGTTTAGGAATTGAAGGCTCATATCAATTTAACAAAGATTCGATGATTGAATATAAACCTTTGCAGTTGCAGGGTTTTCAACCTTGTAAGAATTGCCCGAAGTGAGGATAATGATAGTTTTAATGCTCAAAACTTCTATTGAGACAGTAGTTTGTCTAAAAAAAGAATGCAGAATGTTAAGTAATTATTAAAAATGACTGTTATATATTGACAATGTAAAGTAACTACCCTATATTTGTAATAACTAAATTTTATAAAAATACCTACACCAATAAAATACATCTTAAAATGAATAAAAACGAGACTTAAAGATTTCCATTTCCATTTCCATTTCCATTTCCGTTTCCGTTTCCGTTTCCGTTTCCGTTTCCGTTTCCGTTTCCGTTTCCGTTTAGGAAATATTTATCTATGCTTCAAATTAAAAGGAATATTGATGTTGCAACTCAATAGGGTTCGGGCTTTTGTACCATCCGAACAGTTCTGAAAAAGCTACCGCCGCCCAAAGTTGGATCCTGAAGCGACGGCAGTTATTAATTAACAAAAATTAATCATCAAAAGTAATGAAAAAATTAACTCAACGACGAACAATTGGCGATGATTTTTAACGATTACGCCATTTTCCGACTCTAATGCCTTTTTGTAGAGTAGTAAATGGTGTAAATCATCGTTGGTGAAGTTCAAAATAAGAACTATCTTTTCGATAACTAACGAGACTAAGGCTTGTGCAATATGAAGCAATAGATGTGTTCATCTATACGCTCTAACATCCTGTTGCCTTTTCTCAATATCTTTCTTATTCACATTTTAAACTTTTAAAAACGATGAAAAAACTATTGGCTACATCAGGCTTCACCCCCTCAGTATTGTATCTATTTAAAGGCATCTACTTGAATTTTTTATTGATGTTTATTAACTCGTTTTCAATTAACTTTCTTTAATTTTTCCTATAACTTTTTAAATATTTTAACAATGAAAAAACTAAAAAACTGCAAACTGTTTATATTTGCAACAGCCACTTTTTTACTCTTTTTTGTCTTTTATGCTTGTCAAAAAGAATATACCAAGGATTATTTCGTTAAATTTCCTGTATTTTCTTTAAAGTTGGAAGACGTTATTACAGATTACAATCAAAAAGCAGTTTTCGTAAGCAATTTAGAGTCAGATACGATGGTCAATCTTATAAAAAATCTTAACCCTAAACCTGTTTGGACATCCTCTTTAAGAAGGAAAAAGGGGAATCTTGATTTTATTGAGACGCCACTAACATTAGATAAAATATTGTTAAGAGAAAATTTTGATGATGTAAACCATGGAAATAGAAGAACGCCAACGGCTAATGATATTTGGCAATACCTTAGATTGATTTCGCTTAAAAATAGCAATGGGCAAATTGAAAGCAAATATGTTATCCTTTCTCCCGAAGCAAATTACAAAAAGAACGATGAAGAGGCTATTCAAGCTATGACTTTTGGTAGACCTTTAAAAGATTTTACAGGTAGGGAACTTTGCTACAATCTTGATGGCTCTTTTTACAAAGGTTGGGAGTATCATAAAGGGGAAATTAAAGCTGAAATAAAAGTAAGCAATGCCAATAGATTAAGTGGCTTACAAACAAGAGAAGTATTATATTTAGATTGTTCACCCATTTGGCAATCAGTATGTTCTGCAAATTATGGTTGTAATTATTCTATAATTGGCCAAGATTGCGTCACAATAACGCCATCAGGTGGGTCAACAACAAGTAGTGATCCTTTTTCTATGTATTTCGGTTTTACAAGTAGTGGCTCATCAAGCGGAGGGTCTTCTTCTTTTGATGGTATGTCAACTGCTATAGTAGGCAAATGTGTAACACCAGAAATACCCCTTTGTACGGGTTCTATAAAAGTAGATAATTTAAATGGTAGCGCTAATATTCTGATGAAAGATGTTAATATAGGAGTAAGGGACGTCAATGGGATATAATATGCCTTATGTGAAAATTACAACTACATCCATGCCTTCAGGGGGATTAGATGGACTCATTAAACTTTCAATTCAACAAACGTTTAGTAAAATAGTAGAAGATATTCAAGATCAAGCAACAGCTAAAGGATTAGAAGATATTGTTAGTTATAAACCTGGTTATAAGGTGTTTGATTTAGGGAACGGCACAAACGGTACAATGGGAGATTATTTTCAATTGGCTTTCGATGGTTTATATAGAGCCTATATAAATAATTGGCTACAGAGTACTGGTATTAATGCTACTTATCCTGCTTCAGTAATTCGAAGTTCTACTGGTGCTGGATATACCCCTATTGTAGCAAGTGATGAATGTCACTAACATTTAAATAAAATATCAAATAGTGGCTATCAGAATTGGGTATAATTTCTTAATTCTTTCTGTTAGCCACATTTTGCTTATTAAATGAAAAATATTAAAAGACATTTAAACATCATATTTATCCATAAATTTATTAATTTTCATTAAAATACAATATTCATGAAACTTTTATTTTCATTTTTATTTTTCCTAACCATTATTAATTTAAAAGGTCAGACGAAAAGACCTTATGATACAATCAAGCCCAAATTTGGTTTAATTAATATTGATATAAGTGAAATTGATACTACAGGAGCGAGGATTGATTCAATGAAAGCATTTTCTTTAGGGTTTAGTAATCGTTCCGATTCAGGTTATTTTAGAGGTAGTTTAATGCGTGCAATATTAGATTTGCAGCACATAGAACGCGCTTATGTTCGATTTGATAACCCTGTACCAAATAGATATATTCAATATCATATTTATGTAAATCGAAATATTATTCAGAGAAATAATGGAAATACTAAAGGAGATATTGAGAAAGCGTTAGAATTAGATAGAACCAATTTCAATACACAACAATATGAACAAACTATATTCAATATGCTTAAACAATACTATAGATTTGAGGTAACAAAGGTCGTAGAGCCTACCGATGTGTATGTGATTTACAAAGATGATTTGAATTTATTGATGGCACATGAAAAAAATTGTGATGAACATGAAGAATCGGGCCCTGTAAGCCCTGAAGTTGCTAAGAAAGAATTAGAAGAAAATAAAAAACAAATTGAAAATGGTACTTGGAAAAGATGTATGTCAGATTTTAAATTCAATAATGAATCTATGGGTTTAGGATTCATTTTAACAAATTGGTCTAAGCATATTATTTTTATAGCTGACAATAGTGTTGGCAATAATAGCTACCACATTCATCTAAAATATAAGGAAGAAGACAGTATAGAGAGTCTTACAAAAGGCTTAGCTCGTAATGGGCTTAAACTTGTAAAAGAAAAAAGGGAGCAAGAAATATATCATGTAAAGTTTTTTAATTAGAAAATGCCATAATCTAATAGCATTTCTACGACAAAATACTGAGGGGTATCTTTAGCTTGGTTTGCCTCACCCTAAGTTTAGTTTGCCTCGACAATAGCTTAGTTTGCCTCGCCTTTAGCTTAGTTTAGCTCGACCTAAGTTTAATTCACTCATCCTAAGATTAGTTTGATTTGCCTTTAGCTTAGTTTAGCTCGACTTAAGTTTAGTTCACTCGACTTAAGTTTAGTTTAGCTTGACCTTAGCTTAGTTTAACTCGCCCTAAGTTTAGTTTGGCTTGACCTTAGCTTAGTTTAGCTCGCCCTAAGTTTAGTTTGGCTTGACTAAAGTTAAGTTCACTCGAATTAAGTTTAGTTTATCTCGCCCTAAGTTTAGTTTGGCTTGACCTAAGTTTAGTTAGAAGTAACTCAAAAAAAATACGGTAGCTCTCTCAATGAAAGCTGCCGTATTTTATTTGGTGTAGTTTATAAATTGGTGTCGTTTCAACTTCGTTCTGATTCGCGCAATATGCTATTGGCATAATCAAGAATAGTTGTATCTTTAATACTAACGATGCCCCCATCGGGGCCAGGTTCTAAATGCCAATCGGAAGTTGAACCTTTGAATTTTAAAGCCCCAAAATAGTTACGAACGTCTTGCTCGTCTTTATTGAGTTCTTTTGCAATGCGGCTGATACTGCCGTGCGGGAGACTGTGCTTGATTCTCCTCAATTCCTCGAAAGTAATGTTCATTGTGAGCGATTTTGGTTAGATAATATGGGTTGAGTAGAAAATACATTAATCAATAAGTTAATGTAAAGTTAATTCAAGTTTTTTTACTACCAAATAATTTGCAATCTTTTTTTTAAAATTTGTGAAAAAATGTATTTTATAAAATTTTGACTCAATGATTGATTCAAATGTAAGAATTTTATTTTTAAATAAAAACTTATTGCCAATAAAAAAATGGGCATTAACATTTTTTTACAAATTCAATAAAAACGCCATAGTATCTTCTCCATCAGCATAGTCAGAAAGGGTCGGTTTTTGAGCTTCTCCAAAATTAAATGTCGGCAAATTGGCTATAGGTGCTTTGGCGACTACGCACTGTATTTCCTCCTTCAACGTTTTTAGCTTTGTAGATAGTGCTTTGTAATTGTCATAATATTCATAATAAACCATCGCAATCGGCGAAGCAATGGCTTCATTTTCAATCATCATCAAGCAACCGTTGGAATGGTATTTTATTTTATTCAAAATGACAATGGTGAATTGATAATCGAAATTGTTTTTGTATTTATCATGTAAAACCAATTCCTTGAACTCATGAATGACCTCCAAAAGCGATTCAAAATGATACTCACGCGGCACATATATTTTAGAAACGTTGCGACAACCTAAGCCAAAGTAAGTGAAAATATCATTGCCCAATTGCCTAAATTCTTCAACCGATTCATCCCCCCTCAGTACCGCCACCGCATTTCTATTTTTACGGATAATATTTGGATATTTTCCAAAATAAGCTTCAAAATACCTCGATGAATTGTTGCTTCCTGTGGCAATAACGGCGTCAAAATCTTTCATAGCCCCTTCAACCACTTCAAAATGATTCGATACTGAGGGGTTGATAGCCACTAAGTTTTGAATTAAAAAAGGTAATAAAAAAGGGTCTTTATCGGAGAGTTTAATCTTCGCTTTATGACCCGCCACGAATACGCACAGCATATCATGGAAGCCCACAAGCGGTATATTGCCAGCTAAAACCAAACTAATTGTTTTGAATTTAGTTTCCTCATTCGTAGGAAAAGTATATGAATTAACCCATTTTTCAAGCAATTCTCTATTCAGGAAGTTGTCACGGATGGCATGAATGGCTTTCCATTGATTTTCGATGGTGAACCAAGCATTTTGAAATGCCGTTCTGCGAATGGCAGTTTGGAGGGCTTCATTGTCGGGCGTAAGCTCTTTACCGAGCTGAATCAGAGCTTCAAGACGTTCTTTTAATAGCATCCATCATTTTTTTAATTTTTTCGCTACCGAGTTTGTTCATCGTATCAATATTTTGAGCAGGAATATCGCCGACTTCAGGGAATGCTTCAATGGCACGATCAACACTGTCTTCTCTCAAAATATGCAAAATGGGGTAGGGCGACCGATTTGTATAATTTTCAACATCGCTGGGCAGAGTTTCCTCGAATTGATAATCGGGATGAAACGACGCAATTTGAAAAACACCTTCAAATTTTATTTGTTCAACCACATATTCCACCACGCCGATATAATCCAAATAATCATCAAATTCAGGCAAAGCTTCGCATAAAATGATTAAAGTTGTCTCACATACTGAGGGGGTCGTAATATCCATATATTCCAACTCACGCACGACGACTTCAGTCAACAATTCGAGGTCATCGCCTTCAAAAGCTACATACTTTATTTTGCCCGTCCTAAACGGATGTCGAGCAAAAGGGCATAAATTGAGACCGAGAACAAACGTTTCAATCCAATCCTTCGTTATCTTAATAACTTTATCGTTTTGATTCATCGCGCAAAGGTAAATATTTAGTGATGAGAAAGGGCTGTTGTATAGTTTTTTTTAGCTAATGTGTTTAAAAAGGTGAATATTAATTGATGTAGTTTAATTTTGCAGTTAGCAACAACTCGCTGCAAGTTTCTCCCGAAAGGGATTCCTTTGGAAAAACTTGCAGCGAGTTAAGTCACGATATTTAAATCAAATTCATGAAAATAATAGACAAATTTTTAATAAAAGCTTTCATCCCGCCATTCATCGTGTCGTTTGGCATTGCCTCATTCGTCTTGGTGATGCAAGTGCTATGGGTTTATATCGATGAAATCATGGGCAAAGGCTTGAGCATATTTGACATCACCGAACTCATTTTTTACCTCTCTATGACCCTCGTGCCAACCGCTTTACCAATTGCTGTATTGATAGCATCTGTTATGGTAACGGGCAATTTGGCAGAAAAATATGAGCTATCGAGTTTCAAATCAGCGGGCGTTGGTTTGGTTCGTATTTTACGACCATTATTTGTGGCGGTGTCAGTCATCACGATATTTTCAATATTTGTTTCAGAACGGGTTATCCCTTGGGCGAATCTTAAATTTTACTCGCGTTTCTACGATATTCGCAAATCAAAACCGACTTTAGCCTTTCAAGAAGGCATATTTAACGATGAATTTCAAGATTATACTTTGCGAATTGGTAAAAAAGGAAAGGATGGACGTTCATTGGAAAATGTCATGATTTTTAATAATCGAAATCTCAATCAACAAACCAACGAATCTATTTCTAAAAAAGGGGAAATGTACACCACTGCGGATAAGCAATATATAGTCATGAACCTCTTTGATGGGATGCAATATCAAGAAACGGGCAATGCTGCAGCTGGTAAACAAACTTATCCGTTTGTTCGCATTAAGTTCAAATCATGGCAAAAGATATTTGATTTGACAGAATTTGATAAAAAGAAAACCGACGAAGGCTTGTTCAAAAATCATCAGAAGATGAAAAACAGTAGCCAATTATTGCATTTTGCAGACTCCATAATGCTTGAAGAAAATCGGTCTAAAAATGATATGAAATCAACTGTCAATGAAACTTATACGCCTTTGAGAGATAAGTATAAAAATCAGGCACCTGCTTCTGCTGGTAAAATTGTGCATATAGATACCATCAAAACTGATACTGTTGTAAAGAATGTTAAGCTCAATCGACAAGTGGACTCTTTTAGCAAGGCAGCATTGGCAGGTACTCCTTTTCAAAAAAATAAATCAATTATCAAGGAAATTCCTAAAGAAATTGCAAAAGCTGATACTCAATCCTTAAAGCAATTGTCTAAATTTTTTTACACCTATTATGATAGTTTAAAACCTTATGAAAAAATGGTCTTTTTGAATACGGCTGAAACCAAAGCCCGTAATATTCAAAATGCTGCAGATAATGCTGTTAATCAGATTCAAATGATTGATGATTCAGCTGGCAAATTTGTTTACGAAATGTATATGAAGTACAATTTTGCTTTGATTTGCTTGGTTTTTCTTTTTATAGGTGCACCAATGGGCGCAATAATTCAAAAAGGTGGATTCGGAATGCCGATATTGGTAGCGATAGGTTTTTTCATGATATATATGGTGAGCAATATTTATTGTAAAAACTTGAAAGGCTCACATGATTTGAATGTGTTTTGGGCGGCTTGGTTGCCTGTCGTGATTATGCTCCCAATTGCAGCATTTTTAACTCATCGAGCCTTGAATGATTACAAAATGCTTAATTTTGACCCATTGAAATTTTTTCAAAAACTGAGATTGCCAAAGTTTTTGAAAAAATCATCTTGAGAATCTGTAAAATAATTTGTTAAAAATATGTTGCCAATAATAGAAAAGAATATATTTTATTTAAGAGCTTACTTAATTTTTTTTACCATCCTTTTCATTTTCATCTTGAATACCGAGTTGCTGGATGCCACTTTGTTTTTCAGTGCTCATCGGACTGCAATTGGAGATTTTTTCTTCAAATGGATAACTTTACTCGGCGAAGTATATCCTTTTATTGCGCTCACTTTTTATTTTTTCTTTAAAAAACAAAGACCTACTGCCTTGAAAATGGCTCTTGTGGGCATCATTGTCTTGATTCCTATTGGCATTTTTAAAGAAATTTTCTCCTACGATAGACCTGCCACTTTTATTGAAAACATGGGCTACCTTTCGAGCTTTCATTTTGTCAAAAACGTCGAAATACTGAGGGGGGCTACCAGTTTTCCTTCTGGACACACAGCGGGCGCTTTTGCCTTATGGAGTCTTTTGGCTTTTCAATTCAGTCGAAACAAAACATTACAAATAGTTTGTTTGTTTATTGCAATAATAGTTGGTATTTCGAGAGTTTATTTAGCGCAACATTTCCCGCAAGACGTATTATTTGGTTCAGCTATTGGGGTTGCTTCTGCATTAATTATAGAATTTATCATTGAAAATGTCATATTTGTAAAGCGGAACTCCAGTTCCGCATAAAAATAGCTCAATTTGATGTAAACGGAACTGGAGTTCCGCGTTACAATAAAATCACCTAACTATAAGCATTTATGAGTAACCAAATTATTAAATCTATCAATCCTTTCACCCTCGAAACCATAGGAGAATACGCTAATTTTGACAGTAAAATGATTAGCCAATCATTGTTAAATGCAGAAAAAGCATTTAAATCAGAACGCCTGCTTTCCTTCTCCAAAAAGCGTGAAAAAATGCTCAAAGTGGCTGAAATACTGAGGGGGCGTAAAGAAGAATTAGCGAATATTATTACTGCCGAAATGGGTAAAACGCTTGGAGAAGCTGTTGCAGAAGTTGAAAAATCAGCCCTTTGTTGTACTTATTTTGCAGAAGAAGCCGAGAGAATGTTGAAATCAACAACCGTTTTAACAGATAAAAAAAATACCATTTTACATCAACCTATTGGAGCCGTGTTCGCTGTTATGCCTTGGAATTTTCCTTTTTGGCAAGTCTTTCGTTTTGCTGCACCGACACTTATGGCTGGCAATGTGGCTTTACTGAAACATGCAGGCAATGTAACGGGTTGTGCGTTAGCGATTGAAAAAATATTTCAAGACGCAGGGTTTGGAGGTGTTTTTCAAACACTTATACTCGATATTAAGGATATAAAAAAAGTGGTTCAAAGCCCGATAGTTCAAGCCGTCACATTGACAGGAAGCGAAAAGGCAGGAGCGAGTTTGGCGAGTTTAGCTGCTAAAAACATTAAAAAAAGTGTATTGGAATTAGGCGGCAGCGATGCTTTTTTAATTATGGATGATGCCGATGTTGAAAATGCTGCCAAAAATGCCATTCAAAGCCGAATGCAAAATGCGGGACAAAGTTGCCTCGCTGCCAAACGTTTTTTTGTAACAGAAAAGAATTTTGACGAATTTTTAAATTTTTCTCTCAAAGCCATCGGCAACATAAAACAAGGCAATCCACTTGACCCCTCAGTAAAAATGGGTCCTATGGCACGAGTGGATTTGGCTGAGGCATTGGATAAACAACTTCAAGATGCTCTGTCAAAAGGCGCTAAAATAGTAGCCGGTGGTGATTATAAAAATGCGAATTTCCAACCCACACTTTTGACCGATTGCACCACTAATATGGCTGTTTTTAAAGAAGAAACTTTTGGACCATTGGGTTGTATATTTATTGTGAAAAATGAAAAAGAGATGATAAGGCGAGCGAATCAATCTCGTTTTGGTTTAGCATGTTCAGTTTGGTCAAATGATTGGAAAAAAGCTGAAAAAGCGGCATTACTTATTGAATCAGGCAATGTTTTCATCAATAAAATGGTCAAATCAGATCCTAAATTGCCTTTTGGGGGCATTAAAAAATCAGGCTACGGGCGTGAAATGGGCGATTTAGGTATATTAGAATTTACAAATGCAAAGGTTATTGCCATTTAAAAATACACGATTTTAAACTATAAGTACAGTGACGAATATCCAAAGTAAAGCTAAGCACATCGCCGAAATTTTAGATGAGTTATTTCCAGAAACGCCCATCCCATTGCAACATTCAGATACCTATACTTTGTTGATAGCAGTATTGCTTTCAGCCCAATGTACTGATGCGCGAGTCAATCAAATCACGCCTTTTCTCTTTGAAAAAGCGGATAATCCTTTCAAAATGGTGCGTTTGGAGGTTTCTGAAATTAAAGATATTATCAGACCTTGTGGCTTATCACCTCGTAAATCACAAGCGATTTACGATTTATCCAATATTTTAATTAATAAATATGGCGGTGAAGTACCTGCTACATTTGAGGCATTAGAAGCTTTGCCGGGCGTGGGGCATAAAACGGCTTCGGTGGTTATGTCGCAAGCCTTTGGTTTCCCTGCATTTCCTGTGGATACTCATATACATAGGCTGGCAGTGCGTTGGGGGCTGAGCGAAGGTAAAAATGTGGTCCAAACTGAAAGAGATTTGAAAAGCCTTTTTCCTGAATCCATGTGGAATAAATTGCATTTACAAATCATTTTCTTCGGGCGAAAATATTGCCCTGCGCGAGGGCATGACCCCTCAGTATGTCCAATTTGCAGCCTTTATTTAGTGAAAAGTGAAAAGTGAAGAGTGAAAAATTTAATTCCTAATTCCTAATTCTAATTTCCTAATTCCTAATTCCTAATTCCTAATTCCTAATTATACCTATGTTTATAAATTTCAATTTAATAAAAAAAATTAGGCTTGTTTTAATAATATTGGCACTTTCAGCCTGTCAATCAGATAGCAATAATTTGCCGATTCCGAAAGATAAATTGCTGCCTGTTTTAATTGATATTCATTTGGTAGAAGCAGTCGTGGATAATGATTCTCAAGTGATGAAAGACAGCTTGACGGCATTGTATTACCCTCAGATTTTTGAGAAACATGGCGTCACTTCAAAGGATTTTGATTCGACCGTCAAATATATGAATGAACGCCCTAAACTGATGCATGATATATATGAAGACGTGATGAAACAGATTCAAAAAACAACGAAACCTATTGCCGTTGATACGACAAAGAAGAATTAACGATTAGTTAATATTGAATAAGCCATTTATACTGAGGGGGGTATTAATTTTGCGGAAAATTAAACTTAAAGTATGACTAAAATCCTAATTGTAGATGATGAAACTGATATTTTAGATTTTTTGAGTTATAACCTCAAAAAAGAAGGTTTTGAAGTTTTTACCGCCTCAAATGGTAAAAAAGCCCTTGAAATAGCTGCCGAAACCCGCCCCCGTCTAATCATTCTCGACATTATGATGCCTGAAATGGATGGCATCGAAACTTGTCGCCGCCTTAGGGCAATTCCTGATTTCAACAATACGATTATTGCTTTCTTAACAGCCCGTGATGAAGATTTATCTCAAATCAATGCCTTAGATGTAGGCGGTGATGATTATATTTCAAAGCCCATCAAACCACAGGTTTTGATTAGCAGAGTAAAAGCATTATTACGTAGAAATAAAACAGAAATGGCTGATAATCAATCGATTATGACCATTGGAGACCTCATCATAGACCGCCAAAAGGTGCAAATACTGAGGGGGGATGAAATAATTGAGTTGCCTAAAAAAGAGTTTGAATTGGTTTGTTTGTTAGCATCTAAGCCCGGTAAAGTTTTTACGAGAGAAGAAATTTATCATAAAATATGGGGCAATGAAGTGATTGTAGGCGATAGAACTATTGACGTTCATATTCGCAAATTGAGAGAAAAATTAGGGGATAATTATATCAAAACCTTGAAAGGCATTGGTTATAAATTTGATTTTTAGTTTTGATAAATATTTTTTTAATTTTGCTAAAAATCTACTTTTAACAAAATTAAGACTACCCTTTACTCACCATATTATGTTTAAAAATCCGACACCTAAGCAAATCGCTTTTTATTCAGCATTATTGACTTCGCTGACTGTATTTCTCCTTGTTTTGCTTTTCAATTTTTCAGCAAATGAATTGATTCCTGCGCTTAATCTCGTCTTTTTACCAGTTGCCTGCTTTGCAGTTTGTTACTTTTTAGTCAAATATTTGATTGAATCTTTTATTTACAGACGCATTAGGGTGATTTATAAAAAAATAACTGATGCTAAAAAAGCAGATAATCAATCCATCAAAGAGGGTGAAACTTTTGAAGAAGTAGAAGAAGAAGTAGAGCAATGGGCTGAAAATAAAAATAAACAAATCGCTACATTGACCGAGCTAGAGGCTTATCGACGCGATTATATCGGCAATGTTTCGCATGAATTGAAGACGCCTATTTTCAATATTCAAGGCTTTTTACACACCTTGATTGATGGCGGTATCAATGACCCTACTATTAATATGGCGTATTTGCAAAAAGCGGCTCGCAATGTAGAGCGTTTAGATAGCATCGTTGATGATTTGGAAACGATTTCGAAATTAGAATCAGGTCAAATAGCTTTAGACTTACAAGTGTTTGATATTCAACATCTTACGCTTGAAGTTTTTGATGATTCTGAATTGAAAGCCAAAGAAAAAAACATCAAACTCAGTTTTAAAGAAGGTGCCAATCAAGGCTTTAGAGTGAGAGCAGATAAAAATACCATCCGACAAGTATTGACCAATCTGATTAATAACTCCATTAAATATGGTAAAAAAGGTGGTCAAACGAAAGTGAGCTTTTATGATATGGATAAAATCGTTTTAGTCGAAATTTCGGATAATGGTATCGGCATCGGTCGGCATCATTTGAAGCATTTGTTCGATAGATTTTACCGCGCGGATAAAAGCCGAAGCCGTGAAGTAGGTGGCACTGGCTTGGGGCTTTCTATTGTAAAACACATTATAGAAGCGCATAATCAATCAGTTCATGTGCGCAGTACTGAGGGGGTCGGCTCTACTTTTGGATTCACCTTAGAAAAAGAGAAATTGAAGGGATAATATATGGGTAATGGGTGATTGGTAATGAGTAATGGGATTTAATTTTGAAAATGCTTTAAGATATATTGATCATATTCTTTCTTTTCAGTCACATCTCTGAATGAAGTAATAACTGAAGTAGGTTTTGAAGAGGTTCTTTCAAAAACAGGTTCGGAATTAATAACAATCCAACTAAGGCGATTATCAGGTTTGTAAACACCCATAATGACATTTCTAACCGGTTTGCCCGTATTAAAACAGACCATAGCAGGATGTGTATGACCAGGGAAATCTGAACTATCTTCATGAATACAACGCCAAGAAGGGTCGATAGATGTCAGACCGAGCATTTGATTTTTTGTTAAACCTAAAATATTTTCAGCAGCGGAATTGCATAAAATTATTTCGTTTTGCATCGTCTGCACGACTATACCTACTGTTAAGGCTTCAAAAAACGAGCGATATTGATGCTGTTGATCCATCAACGACGTAATTAAATCTCTATTCAATTCTAAAGATTGAAACGTCAAGACATAATAAGGTTCATTTTTGACGTCTTCATCGGCAACTCGATAATATTCAGCCGTCAGCATCGAAATCTTTTGATTCGGCGAAAAAGAACTTACCGAGCCTTTCCAAGATCCCATTTTCTTTAATTCTTTTAATACGGTTTTGTCTATTTTATCCACGTATGATAAATTAACTACCTCATTAAATGAAACACCAACGACTATATCGCTGCCAAACATCTGTACAGCGGCATCATTAAATTCACATATATCGAATGCTGCATCTACAAAAATGGCAGCTTGCCCCGTTTTTTCAAACAGTTTCTTATAAAAATCCATTCTCACATATTTTACGTAAGTCAAAAGTAAAAAAAAATATAAAAGAGAAGCTAATACGATATGAAAATTCCTCAAAATACCTTAGTTGGATTAGTCAAATTGAAACTATTTATTTTCAAATTATCAAATTAAATAAAAAATTGTATTTATTATGAATTAAACACTTACCTTTGCATCGGCATTTAGCCAATTATTAATTATTTAAATTTTTTTATAATGCTTACAGGAACAGTAAAGTTTTTCAATGAATCCAAAGGATTCGGTTTCATCGTTGACAACAGCAGCAAAGAAGAATTCTTTGTACACGTATCAGGTTTGATTGATACTGTTAAAGAAGGTGATGTTGTTACATATCGCACAGAACGCGGTAAAAAAGGAATGAATGCAGTGGACGTTAAAATCGCCTAATCATGCCTAATGAGGCTGGAGATATACAGTAGAATCACCTACATAGAATTATTTCTAAAGGAACAATTGATTTTATAAAAATATTACCCTCCAGTTTCTGAACCTATCCGGCACACAATTCTCCTAAATTTATTTATAAATGAAAAAGTTGTGTGCCGAAATCGGTTTTTACCGATAGGTTTTCATTTTTTTTAATTTATTTGAACGTGTCAAATGCCTATGTCGCATTTGACACGTTTTCATTTTTATATGGGCAATAAATGGGTAATGGGTAATGGGTAATGGGTAATGGGTAATGGGTAATGGGTAATGGGTAATGGTAATGGGTAATGGGTAATGGGTAATGGGTAATGGGTAATTGTAATGGGTAATGGGTAATGGGTAATGGTAATGGGTAATGGGTAATGGGAACGCGGATGACACGGATGTAGCTGATGTGCGCAGATTTTATTAGATTTGAATAGAAAAAATCCGTGAAAATCAGTCTAATCCGCGTCATCTGCGTTCCCATTGCAACAAGTCTATTACCTATTACCTATTACCTATTACCTATTACCCATTACCCATTACTCATTACCCATATTTTAAATCGGCTTGACCGCATATTTTTCCAAAAATGCTTCCAATTCATCTACGGTTTCTTTGGAGCCGATAGCGATCGTGACATTTTGATGAAGACTTTTAGGTTCGATATCCATCACTCTATTCCTGCCCATCGTCATCGCTTTTCCGCCTGCTTGCTCCACGACAAAACTGAGGGGGGCGCATTCGTAAAGCAATCGGAGCTTACCTTTAGGATATTTACGGGTATTCGGATAAAGGAAAATACCACCTTGAAAAAGAATGCGATGAATATCGCTCACCATCGAGCCAATATATCGCAAACCATAATTCATATCCGAGCAATGATCGATATAACGGCGCATTTCAACATCAAATTTCAAGTAATAGCCTTGATTAACACTATAAAATTGTCCCGATGGCGGCATTTTAATGTCCCGATGGCTGAGGCAAAATTCACCAATGGAAGGGTCGAGCGTAAAACCATTCACACCATTGCCTGTTGTGTAAACCAATAAAGTAGAAGTGCCATAAAGGACATAACCCGCAGCGACCAATTCATTGCCGCTTTGAAGAAAATCTTCCATCGTTATTTTTTCTCCTGCTTGACTTTTACGGCGAAAAATGCCGAAAATAGTACCAACTGAAACGTTGACATCAATGTTAGATGAGCCATCAAGTGGGTCAAAAACCACGATATACTTAGGGTGTTTGCCATTAATTGGAGTAATTTCTACAAAATCATCCAGCTCTTCACTGGCAATAGCAGCGCATTCGCCGCTGTTTTTCAAGCACTCGATGAGCTTTTCGTTGGCGTAGAGGTCGAGTTTTTGGACGGTGTCGCCAGAAGAATTTTGAGAGCCATCCATGCCTAAAATATTGACAAGTCCGGCTTTGTTGACTTCGCGATTGACAATTTTGGCAGCTACGCCAATGTCTCGAAGCAAGCCCGTAAGCTCGCCGGTGGCGTTGTCAAAGTCATTTTGGCGACGAATAATAAATTCGTCAAGTGTGACAATACGATTCATTTATAATGTGGTTTTATGTAAAAAAATTATAAAGTGGTTAGGAATAATGCTGCAAAATTAGTCTTTTTAACTTAAAATCTACTTGTTTTTACTGTAAATACTGAGGGGGTATCCAAAATACTTCAGCCATTCAATTTTATTGTAAATGCTGATTTTAAAATTTATATTTAAATGAAAAAGTGGCTGTTGAATTAAAAGATTTCGATTTACCTTTGATTCTCAATATTAATAATTATGAAACATATAGTAGTCATGACTGGCGCAGGCATCAGTGCCGAAAGTGGAATTCAAACCTTCAGAGATGCCGACGGATTGTGGGAAGGGCACGACGTAATGGCAGTCGCCACGCCTCAAGGCTGGGCAAAAGATAGAGAATTGGTCTTGAAATTTTACAACGACCGCCGCCGTCAGTTGCTAACAGTGCAGCCCAATGACGCCCATAAAGCCATTGCAGAGCTGGAATCCAAGTACAAAGTGACCGTTATCACTCAAAATGTGGATGATTTGCATGAGCGAGCGGGCAGCACAAATGTGATACACCTGCACGGAGAGTTGCGCAAATCACGCTCTACACTCGATCCGAGCCTTGTATATGATTGCGATGTGGATATTCATATAGGTGATAAATGTGAGAAGGGTGCTCAGTTGCGTCCACACATTGTTTGGTTTGGAGAAGATGTGCCTTTGCTACAATTAGCGGCTGAAAAAACGGCTTCTGCCAATATTGTGATGGTCGTCGGTTCGTCCATGCAAGTTTATCCAGCGGCGGGTTTGGTGGCGTACTCCCCTCAGTATGTGCCCGTTTTTTACATTGATAAAAACCCTGCGACTAATCATGAATTGAAGGTTCGGAAAAATCTTCAAATTATTGCAGATAAAGCGACGATTGGCGTTAGAAATATTGTTAAAAACCTGATGAATGATGTTTAAACTACAGCCTGAATTTAAATATTTCAAAAATTTGGATGGGTTGCGCTTTTTGGCAGCATTTGCAGTGATTATCGGACATTCTCAAAGTTTGATTTTTGAAAAAGGCGTCAGAGTTTTTTCACCTTTTGCTGACAAATTAGCCAATTTTGGGGTCGATTTTTTCTTTGTTCTAAGTGGTTTCCTCATCAGTTATTTGCTTTTAAGGGAAATTGACAAAACAGGTAAAATCAATATCCGCTATTTTTATTATCGCCGCTTTCTCAGAATTTGGCCCGTCTATTTTGCTTATGGATTGATAGCATTAGCCGTAGGGAAATTTTTTATAGATTGGTTCAATTATGCTCCTAAATATTCACACGATTATTCTTTTAAAGATTATTTGTATAATGTTTTTTTCCTCGGCACATTTAGTATCAATTTTCAAGCTTTTTTAGGGTATCATCGCCCTGTTTCGTCGTTGATGGTGGGGCATTTTTGGTCGTTGGGAATCGAAGAGCAGTTTTACTTGATTTGGGCACCTTGCATGTATTTATTCAGAAAACATACTTGGATTTTAATACTCCTTTTTATCAGCATCGGTTGGTATTTCAATACAATTCCGCTTGAAAAAGTGAGTAAATACACTGAGTTTCATATCAATTTTACGGTCAATCGCTTTTTTCATTTCGGCTTAGGAGCAGCGTTGGCTTGGTTGATTCGATATTTTCCTTTTGTTGAAATTAAAGATTTTTTATTAAAAAAAATAGGAGAATATACCCCCTCAGTATTTAGGTCAATAAAAGCAGAATATTTATTGCAAACACCTTTATTAATTGCACAATTATGGTTTTTATGGCGAGCGTCTGACTATCTCTTCGGCAACACTTATTCGTTGAGAGAGCGACTGTTCAACGGTTGGGTTTCGGTAGGCATTATTACAGTGGCTATAATGGAATATTCGCTTTTATTTTTCTTAATGCTTGAAAATAAAGTATTTAAATATTTAGGAAAAATATCATTTGGCATTTATATCTATCATTTACTGTCTGTTCACTTGGCTAATAAATTATTGGAAATGAATGGATTGACTGTCAATAACGATAAATTTGCCATTTATTTGGTAGCCATTTCTACAGTGTTCTCAGTGGTATCTGCCGCTATTTCATATCAATATTTTGAAAAATATTTCTTAAATTTAAAGTCCAAATTTCACGCTTCATGAAGATATTTTTAATCGGTTTTATGGGCTGCGGCAAGAGCTATATTGGGCGTCAATTGGCTGAAAAATTGGGTTTTCTATTCGTTGATGTCGATTCATTAATTGAAAATACTGAGGGGGATATTATTGCACATATATTTGAAAAACAAGGAGAAACATATTTCAGAAAAATAGAAAGCGACCGTTTGAAAGATTTAAAAAAATGGTCAGAAATTGTCATCGCAACAGGGGGCGGTGCAGCCTGTTTTCACGACAATATGGCATGGATGAATGACAATGGAACGACTATTTATTTAGAAGCAACACCTGAACTTTTATTAGAAAGATTAAAAAATGAAGCAGAAAAACGCCCATTACTGAGGGGTAGAACTGAGCCTGAACTTTTGGATTTTATTAAAAACAAAGTAGCTGAAAGAGAAGTCTTTTACAACCAAGCCCAAATCATTATTCATCAAAATGAAAACAGTGATGACATCGTTTTTGACATCCTTCAAAAAATACTTAACCATCGTATTGCTAATTAATCTAACTTAAATACGGTATTTTTGAGCGAATTAAGTTAAAATACTCTCTACAAATTTCGGAATCTCATTTCCCTACCTATATTTGTGCATCCTATCTGAGAAAACTCTCCCATTGATCTACCGATTTATTGAAGAAATAATTTATACAAACAAAATCAAGATAAAAAACAAATACAAAATATTTACCCCCTTTTACCCCCCTTTATTAAATTATTACAGGGCAAAAAACAAACTCGTAAAGAAAACTGCCAGCAGGAGAAAACAAACATACCTTCTGATTACCTAAGGCGCGGAAAAGTTTTAACTTTGCCGCGCTTTTGACGTTTATGTAAGTAGATATTAGATTTTCAGATTTTAGATATTAGACCTTTTGTAGAATTTTAAAGTTAGAAAATTGATAAAAACGTGCATAATTCACTGATTTCAAATCTTTTATAAATTTTTTAAAAAATTTTATGGAACATCAACATTGTGTTATTATTGGTTCAGGTCCAGCGGGTTATACGGCTGCTATTTATGCTTCGAGAGCTGGTTTGAAACCTATTTTATATACCGGTAAAGAGCCTGGTGGTCAACTCATGATTACAACTGAAGTGGACAATTTTCCAGGTTATCCAGATGGTATAAATGGTCCTGCGATGATGGAGGAATTGAGAAAACAAGCTGAACGATTCGGTACAGAAGTGCGCTACGAATTGATAGAGAAAGTGGACTTTTCAGGGCGTCCACACAAGCTTTTTACTGAGGGGGGTGTCGAAATTCAAGCAGATGCAGTCATCATCTCGACAGGTGCAAGTGCTAAATGGTTGGGTTTGGAAAGTGAATATAGGTTGCAAAATAAAGGCGTTTCGGCATGTGCAGTTTGCGATGGTTTCTTCTTTAGAAATCAAGAAGTAGCCATTGTTGGTGGAGGAGATACAGCGGCTGAGGAGGCAACTTATTTAGCCAAATTATGCAAAACGGTGCATCTTTTAGTGCGTCGTGATGAGATGAGGGCTTCAAAAATTATGCAACAACGAGTTATGAATACACCTAATTTGATAGTGCATTGGAATACAGATACGCTTGAAATATTAGGAGAAGATGAAGTAAAAGGCGTTAAAATCAAGAATAACAAAACAAATGTTGAAGAAACGCTCAATGTTACGGGCTTCTTCGTGGCTATTGGTCATAAGCCCAATACGGATATTTTTAAAGGCTTTTTAGAACTTGACGAAACGGGATACATCATTGCTAAACCGGGCACATCTTATACCAATATAGAAGGTGTTTTTGTATCGGGCGATGCCGCTGATAAGGTTTATCGTCAAGCAGTGACGGCTGCTGGAACGGGCTGTATGGCTGCTTTGGATGCTGAACGGTGGTTGACTCAAGAAGGGATAATATAAAGGATTTAAATTCCACTCAATTTAATGCAATACCCCCTCAGTATTTTTATGGTTTTTCATTGAAATTCGATAAAAAATTACCACTTTTGCAAAGTTTTGAAATAGAAATTTTCAGAACAACAATTATTCAAGTCAATTAATTATTCCCCCGATTTTTTCGGGATAAAAATCAACTATATATGGCAACTCGTTTTAGATCAGGCGTTTTACATGGTCAAGAAGTGAAAGACCTTTTGGATTACGCTAATGCGAATAATTTCGCCCTTCCAGCGGTCAATGTGGTCAGCAGCAGCACCATAAATGCTGTTATGGAAACAGCGAAAGCAGTTAATTCACCTGTGGTGATTCAGTTTTCAAATGGCGGTTCTGCTTTCAATGCTGGTCTTGGTTTGAGCAATGATGGTCAAAAAGCGGCTATTCTCGGCGGCATTGCAGGTGCTATGCACATACATACGCTGGCGAAAGCTTATGGCGTGACGGTTGTGTTGCATACAGACCATTGCGCTAAAAAATTGCTTCCGTGGATTGACGGTTTGTTGACAGCCAGTGAAGAGTTCTTTGCGCTTCGGGGCTTTCCGTTGTATTCGTCTCACATGCTCGACCTTTCGGAAGAGTCCATTGAAGAGAATATGGAAATTTGCGAAAAATACTTCGAGCGTATGGCTAAAATGGGCATGACCCTCGAAATCGAATTGGGTGTAACAGGTGGTGAAGAAGACGGTGTTGATAATTCTGATGTTGATAATTCAAAATTATATACTCAGCCTTCAGAAGTGGCTTATGCTTATGAAAAATTGTCGGCTATTTCACCTAATTTCACCATTGCAGCGGCTTTTGGCAACGTTCATGGCGTTTACAAACCTGGTAATGTGAAGTTGGAACCGAAGATTTTGAAAAATTCGCAGGAGTTTGTTAAAGAAAAATATGGTTTAAATTCAGATGTGCCTATTAATTTTGTTTTTCATGGTGGTTCAGGTTCGAGCCGTGAAGAGATTCGGGAGGCGATAGAATATGGTGCTGTAAAAATGAACATTGATACTGATATGCAATGGGCTTATTGGGATGGCGTTCGTCAATATGAAGCCGCTAAACATGATTATTTGCAGGGTCAAATCGGTAATCCTGACGGTGAAGACAAGCCAAATAAAAATGTTTATGACCCACGAAAATGGGTTCGGGCAGCAGAGAAAAATTTTGTTGAGCGTTTAAAAGTTGCATTTGAAGATTTAAATTGCATTAATCGGAATGCTTAAATTTGATTTTGGAATAGAGTTAAAAAAAAGTAAAAATTAAATTAATATTGAAGTTTGAATGGTTGTTACTTTTTATCTTTAACTCGTCTGAAATCATGTCTATTTAATTAGTCATTAAAATATTTTTTCACATAAAAAACATCTATTAATATGTCTATTCAAGCCAAATATCAATCAGTCTTAAACCTCGGTGAAGAACTCGGAGCAAAAGACGGAGCCGTTAAAGAGGAAAACGGTGTTTTAACTATCACAGGTACAGTACATACTGAGTATGAAAAAAATCAGTTGTGGGATCAAATCAAAGAAGTTGGCGGTGCTACTCCATCTGATATTGTAGCTGACATCAGAGTAGAAACTAATGATTATTATGCAATTTACACTGTTCAAAGCGGTGATACTTTGGGTAAAATTGCTAAGCATTTCTA
>JAYTUY010000070.1:0-27924 GCA_043744275.1 Saprospiraceae bacterium | reverse complement strand
TTTTGCAAATTTACATGTGATTAAAATAATTGTATTGGATAAATGCGAACTATTGTTGCCAATACTGAGGGGGGGGGGTAAAAAACAGGGCTGCCTATTCAAACAACCCTGTCTAATCAAATTAGTATGAAAAAAAAGTATAGTTTGAACCTATTTATCCCAAAATAATTTTGTGCTCACTTTATCACTGCCAATAGCTGCTGCCGCTGCATTAAAATTAGCCGTATTTAAGTTTTGCTCTTGAACAGGATAGGTAAATCGTTTTGGAATGTCATTTTGAGTCATACCTGATGGGGGCGTTAAAATAGGAAAATCAAAACGCCGCCATTCTGTCCAAGCATCAAATCCTCGATTGTAGAGTGCCAGCCATTTTTGAGTGCCTACTTTTTGTTTATAATTGCCTTTAGCCGTTGCATATGCCACTGTTGGTTGTGCTAAATACTCATCTGCATCCGCTTTTGTACCGCCCCAATATTCAATGGATGCCCTGATAGCTGCTTCATAATGCGATGCGGCTGTTCCACCCACAGACATGCCTCTTTCAACCGCTTCTGCTAACAGGAATTGCACTTCGGCTGCGTCTATAAAAAGGGCTTCAAAATCGGGTGCAGACACTGTATGACTGGGCTTGGAAAAGGTTGAGTAATTATTGCTCGCCGCATAGATGCCTCCAGAATATAGACCCTTTGCATCTTCCGTAAAATACTGAGGGATACGTGGGTCGTGCAAAGCAATCATGGCATCTACAAGGGTATTGGCAGCCACAAAGTCTTTTCGTCCGCTTTGTACTAAATCAACCCATACTTGGTTGGTATTCGGTGGTGCAGTCAAATAATGAAATGCCACATTATCAGCATTACTCATCAAGGCTTTAGGTGCTGCTGCTTCTACAACTGACTTAGCGGTTGTAGGATTGGAATCGGCGAGTATCATGCCCAATTTGAGCTTTAGGCTGTAGCCAAATGTTTTCCAACCTGCCATATCACCACCGTATAATAAATCATTGTCACCAAATCCCGCTTCAGTTGCCTTGATTTTTGCAATAGCAGCATCTAAACGTTTCAACAAATCGGTATAAATTGTTGCAGCATCATCGTATTTCGGATAGACGTTTTCGGGATCGAGAGCTTGTGTATAAGGGATATTACCAAACGTATTGACCAAAACAGAAAACGCATAAACGTTCAATATTTCAGCGCAAGCATCTTGGTTGGTTAGCACATCTTTGCCAACAAGTGCCCCTTGAAGCGGAATCAAACGCTGTACTTCATTTAGGGATTTGATGGTATTGAGATAGATATTGTTCCAAAAATTTTGTGGTATATCTCGGGTTGCCAAATCGTAATTGGCTTCGTCAATATAGGTGGTTTCCGTCCATTGTTGAGCCAGCATACGAAAAATATTGACGTTGACATTTGTGTTGTTCAAATCATCTGTCAGTGATTTGGTTGCAAATGAGAACAAAGCACCTGGCGGCACTTCCGACGGCTTTTTTTTGTCAATATTGATGTCACCGAAGTCTTTTTTACAAGACATTGAAAAGGATGCTACAAAAAGCATCAGTAAATATATCTTTTTCATAATGAATGATTTTTTAAGTTAAAATTTGATTTTAAGATTCGCTCCAATCACCTTAGTTGTTGGATAAACACCGCCTTGGTGACCTTGAATATTGCCAGAAGTCAAACCGTCTTCGGGGTCTGCATATGGCAGATTTTTCTTGATAATCCACAAATTTCTGCCATAAAAACCCAATTGCAAGCCTTTAATCGTGTTTTTGAACAGACCTTTCGTCGGAATATCGTAAGAAAGATTCATCTCCCGCAATTTCACAAAACTGGCATCGTAGATAAATGCCGCCGCAGGATTGCGTCGATAGCCATACGAGCCGAAGTTGACTGCGCTGACCCGTTTGGTATTGGCAGCACCATCAGAAGTGACGCCTGCGAAAATCAATCCACCGCCTTCGGCAAGAGGTGCCCGAACTTCTTTACCCATGTCATTTAAACCTGCTGTTTCAGGATAAATACCTGTTGCTAAACCATAATATAAATCCAAGGAAAACAATTGTCCGCCCTGTTTAGTATCAATCAAAAAACTAAAAGTTAAATTTTTATACCTCAAAGTATTATTGATACCGCCCGACCAATCAGGATTGATATTGCCTATAATCTCATTGGATGTGGCACTTTGGGTATAAAAACCAGATGGTTCTACAATTTTCTGTCCGTTGGCATGATAGACAAAATTATTGCCTCGAATCGTGCCATAAGGTTCGCCGAGAGCGGCATTAATAGAAATACCGCCCTGAAAAGAAGCCAATTGAAGGTTGTCAATACCGCCTAAGTCCAAGACTTTATTGCGATTTTTTGCCCAGTTGATGTCCATTTTCCAATCAAAATTAGGAGTATGGATAGGACGAATAAAAACCGATAGCTCAACGCCTCTATTCTCTACGTTGCCCGCATTGATGTATTTGAACGCATAGCCTGTTGCCCTTGAAATAGTCGCGGGTAGGATTTGATCGACCGTATTGAGCTTATAAACTGTAGCATCAAAACCAAATAAACCACCCATAAACCGCATTTCTAAGCCTACTTCCGAGCTTTTGGTTTGCTCAGGTTTTAATTTAGAATTGTTTTTAGTGTTAGAAACAGAAGCCACACCAGCACTGCCAAAAGGCGTTTCAAAATTGTAGGAATCAAAAACACTGAGGGGGGGAGCAGTATTGCCTACTTCGGCATAGTTGAGGCGGATTTTACCAAAATCCATGAATTTATTTTCACCAATTAAATTAGAAAAAATTAAACCCAATGAAGCCGATGGATAGTAATAGGTATTGTTTTCAGCAGGTAAAGTAGAGGCTTGATCGCGCCGCATGGTTAAATCCAAAACAGCCCATTTATTGAACACCAAGCCTAATTTTCCAAAAATGCCATTCACTTCCAGAGCTTCTTCTCTTTCGACGGGTGCTTCTAAGGGGTTTTTAGAGTTGCCCAATGAATAGGTTCTGGGCACAACAAGACCGCCATTTGTTGTAGCATTTATAGAAGATGTAGTGGTTCTACGACTGTTTGTGCCAACTAAAAAGTCAATGGCTAAATGGTCGTTGAGGGTATTAAACGGTTTGACTTGAGCCAAAAAATCATAATTAATTTCTCGAAAGTTGCGATTGAATCGGCTGTATTTCGACACATCAATACTGCCCACAGCAAAGCGTTCTTCTTGCACTTCGTTGTATTGGTCAAGCGATACGCGACCAGTCAAATCCAACCATTTTGTAATGCCGTAAGTCGTGCCTAAATGCCCAAAATAACGATTTCGGCTGTCGTTTTGATAATTTTCATGGCGCGTCCAATATGGATTGTCCCAATAAATCGGGTGTAAATCTGTTGGATCAACCCAGTTCCAAGTGGTATTTTGCTTATTTCGTTCATAAGCTGCTTTTTGCTCCTGTACATCTATACTGACGGGCCACCATTGACGAAAATTGGTCATCAAATTCCTTGATTCATAACCTGAACCATAGCGACCAACCGCTTCAGTGGCTGTAAAATTGATATTAGAAAAGACTTTTAAATTGTCTGTCAAACTATAAGAGCCACCTAAATTGACCATATCTTTATTGAGTTGGCTATTTGGCAAGATACCTTTTTCACCTGAGTGCGTGAAGCCCAATTTGAAAAACGATTTGTCATTGCCACCATCTATCGAAATACCATTACTCGTTCCGACAGATTGCTCAAAAACAGAGGCTGGCCCGTTTGCAGCAGCTACCCACGGACGCGGTTTTCCAAAATTTGATGAAGTAGGGTCAAAGGCGTCCCATTGATATACTTGTTTTGTAGCATCAAATTTTGCACCCCAAGAAGCGTCTTCGCTCGTTGGCGCAACCAAATCGTCCTTGCCATCGCCATCAATATCTCTATATAAAAAGAAACCCGATGGGTCTTCATAGTAAGCACCATAGCCTTCACCATATTTGTCTTGATATTTGGCAAAGGTGCTTTTATCATAGTTGCCCACATTGACGCCCAAGTTCACGGTCACACCCAAGCCTTTAGCTTTAGATTTCGTGGTCAGTAGAATGACCCCATTGGAGGCACGAGAGCCATATAAAGCCGTTGCTGCTGCACCTTTCAAAACTGTTACTGATTCAATATCATCAGCATTGATGTCAGCAGCGGCACTGCCATAATCATAGCCACCACCACCCGCAATTTGGCGTGAAGTATTGGTGTTGGCATTGTCAATTGGCACACCGTCCACAATAAACAAAGCCTGATTATTACCCGTCAACGATTTTGTACCCCTCAGTACAATATTGGTTGAGCCGCCGAGGTTGTTGTTGCGCTTAATATTCAAGCCTGCAATTTTGCCCGACAGTGAGTTGACAATATTATTGTCCCGCGTTTTACTGGTTTCGCTGCCGTCCAATTTTTGAGCAGAGTAAGGCAATTCGTTTTTGTTGCGTGAAATACCGAGTGCGGTCACAACAACTTCGCCAAGGGTTTCTGTATCATCTGTGAAGGTGACATCAATCACATTTGATGTGCCCACAGAAATCTCTTGAGTCAAAAACCCGATATAACTGACCACAAGAGTTGCTGGACCCGTCGGAATATTGAGAATGTAATTCCCGTCGGGGTCGGTAGTGGTACCTTTATCTGTACCTTTCAATAGGACAGTTGCGCCAACCACAGTTGCGCCTTTTGAGTCCACTATTTGACCTTTAATGGTGCGTTGTTGCGCCAAAGCAAAGCCTAAATTGCAGAAAATCAAAGCAAGGATGAATAATTTCTTTCTCATACTAAAAAATTTTGGTTTAGGTTAAATAATAAAATTTTTGGGAAACACAATGCCTTTATTCGGATTCAGTTATGAATCCTCGGTACTAAAAACATCGTGGCATGTAGGAAATTCAAGGAGTCTTTTCATTGTAAAATTTGTTTTTTGAAATTAAAAAATGAGTCGAGTAGTGAAAATTTTAGGGTTAACAAATGATGATTGGCTTTTGCAAAATTACATGTGATTAAAATAATTGTATTGGATAAATGCGAACTAATATTACCTATTCAATATCTCTATAAAAAAAGCAATTGACATCATTTTCTACATTTTCAGGCATTAAACTCTTAAAAAATTGGGAGGGCGTTTGACCTGAATATTCTTGAAAATCTCGAATAAAATGTGATTGGTCGTAGTAGCCATAATCTCCTATCAAAGTTGCTAAAGATACTGAGGGGGTCGTCATGACATGCCCGACAATGGCTTTAAACCTCGTAATACGGGCATATTCCTTAGGTGAAAAGCCTATTTGAGCAGCAAATTGCTTTTCTAACCATCGCCGGCTGATGTGAAATTTATTTTCTAAATGTTTGATTGTGAGAATGCCATTTTGTTGACAGATATAATTGGCAACGGGAGACATATCCTTTATCGAAAATGGTATGTTCAAACGACTAAAATAGTTGAGTAAATAGGTTTCGACTAACTGCAAGGCTTTTGTTTTGTCAATTATGATTTCTAACTTTTCAGCCAAATCAGTGAATTTCTTTTGCATACCCAAAGTCTCAAAGGAAAAGCCTTGATTGATAATATCTGATGTGTTGGCTTTCAATAAATGATGTACCCCTACAGAAGTAAAAATAGCAACAATGGTGTTCACTTCTTTACCAAAAAGGCAATTCAACGGCTCATTGTGCATACCGCCCAACCACGAATCATGCTTATAAAATGTATAGTTTTTATTCGGAGAATTAGGAAATTCATACCCAATATTGGATTTGCCTGAGCCAAAATGGAATACTAAACAGGAGTCTGTCGTCGCCGTCAAAAGCGAACTATGAGGCATATTGTTATGAGTTTGCATCAGAAAATAGAAACGGATATAAGGCTTCAAAGCCAAGTGGGCGGGATGAACAGAAAATTCAGTCATGAGTTTTCATAGTTTTATGGGTTAAAATTTAAGGTTAAAAATGCGGATAATTCAATTAGAAGATGGCTTAATTGATGGGTATTGGCAAGATTGGGCAAATATGTTTAAGGTTCAACAAAGTTATATATCAGAACACATTAAAAGTATCCCCAATTTTGGGGAGCAGTAGGGAATGTTTATTATGAGTGAAAAGTGAAGAAGAGTTGATAGTTATGAGTTATGAGTTGAGAGTTGAGAGTGAAAAGTGAAAAGTGAAAAGTGAAAAGTGGGCAACCCCTCAGTATTTTTCACTTTTCACTTTTCACTTTTCACTTTTCACTCATAACTCATAACTCATAACTATCAACTCTTCTTCACTTCCTTCTTCAATTTTTCATTGTCTTCTTGGATAATGAAATCCAAAACTTCGCCTACTTGTTTGGCTTCAATACTTTTTGAGCGGATGATTTTATTCTCGTCGAGGATAAAAATTTGCGGCGTAGTTTCTACATTGTAAAGCGTTTTATAACGAGAGATTAAGAATGGATCGACCGTGTTGATGAAATCGTCAAAACCTTTTTCCTTTACATATTTCCAACACTCGGGCATTTTATCTGTACCCAAATATGTACAAGTTGCCAATACTTTCACGTTAATTTTTTTCTCCTTAGCATGTTTGGCAAACTCTACCAAATCAGGCGATTGCTTTTGGCAATGTCCACAATCAGGCGCAAAGAAAAATATGACTGTATATTTTGATTTAATATCTGATAAAGAAAGCATTGAATTATCTTCCTTAAAAACCTTAATTTCTGGGGCGCGTTTGCCTATCAAAATAGGGGCAAGTTTGTTGGCATTGAGCACTATTTTATCGCGATTTTCTTTATCCAAAAATTCGTCAGTCAAGCCTGTTTCGATATATTTCTTAGCTAAATGCACATAAATAGCATCAAAACCGACTAATTTAGATTTAGCATATTGATTCAGATAATGTATAAAATAATATTGAAAAGACTCTTTATGCGGCTTCAACAAGTCTAAAACTCTATCCAATGAAATATTGATAGAATCAGGATGTGTAGGCGTCATTTTTTCAATATAATAATCAATGCGTTGAAACAAAACAGGCGAGCGCAACATGGCAGGATTGCCCATTTCAAAATTATCGAACCAGTGTTCTTTGTAGAAAAGATACATGGCATTGTCTTTTTCTTCCTTATTTTTTATTTCTGCTAATTTCGGATTTTCAACTTCAATAGCTGTTTTAATCAACATAGCTGATGTTGAACCCACGTTTTTAGTAATCAAATCGTGCTGATATTCTTTTACTTGCTTATCTAAAGCCTCTAATTTTTTCATAGCACCGGTCGAATCCGTCGCTCTGAGGGCGTTGGCAGCTTCAGCAGTTTTACGCATATCGCTAAGGAACTTCATATAATTGAAGAAAATTTCATTGTCTTTTGAATCTTTCAACTTAGCTTGATTGTAAGGGTCTTGCGTACTCGTAGCAAGTGTGAAACTTTGCTCTTTTTCAGAAATCATCAACTGAAAATAGTTGTTGTCAGGCTTCATTATCAAGAGATAAACGCCTGGCAGGAGACTTTTTTCACCTTTAAAATTAAAAAAACCTGTCTTTTTATCTAACAAAGCGGTGTCTTTGATATAAGATTGGTTGCCGAGTTGATAGCCGAGGAACAACGAATCGCTGGCGTATTCAGTTAGTTTGATTTTAATGTCATAACCTTTTCCTTCAATGGTATGGGCGACTGAAATCGTGCGCATCAAGACAATGAAAACGCCTGTTAAAATGAGTTTTGTTAAGTCAGACTTCATATTTTATTTTTAAATTAATTTATTTTTAAATTTCTATAATAAAGAGTAACAAACCGTATGCAAATTTGAGAAGTTTTATTGAATAACGCATGACTTTAAGTTTTTATTAACTACAAGTTTTTCTAAACACTCAACACAAAAAACTGAACACTCTTTATTTTTTAACGCAAATTATGACGCTCAAGTTGAAATATGTCTCTATCTTTTCAGCGAAAATTAATTTTTAAAATTTTAATATTTGTAAAATAGTATGAAAGCTCTTGTATTAGTTGCAAAAGAACAACCCTTAATGCTTGAAGAGGTTGAAAATCCTTCGATTTTGCCCTCTGATACTGAGGGGTCAACCATTGTAAAGCTGAAAGCAGCTGCCTTGAATCACCGCGATGTTTGGATTCTGAAAGGCATGTATGCAGGCATCAAATACCCGTCAATTTTAGGCTCAGATGGGGCAGGAGAGTTGCCTGATGGCACGGCGGTCATCATTAATTCATGTATCAATTGGGGCGATAATCCTGCCGCGCAGCGCAAGGATTTTCGCATTTTAGGCTTGCCTGATAGCGGTACTTTTGCGGAATATGTAAAAGTGCCAACTGAAAATATTCATCCAAAACCAGCGCACCTCAGTTTTGAACAAGCCGCTGCTGTTCCGCTTGGTGGCTTGACCGCTTGGCGTGCTTTGATGACCAAATGTCAGCCGAAAGCCCGTGAAAAAGTCTTGATTTCAGGCATTGGAGGCGGCGTTGCTTTGTTTGCGATGCAATTTGCTGTGGCTATGGACTGCGAAGTGTGGGTGACCTCCAGTTCAGAGGATAAGATTGACCACGCTAAAAACTTAGGCGCAACAGGCGGAATCAACTACCGTACTGAGGGGTGGGGCAAAACGCTGATGGAGCAATCGGGTGGTTTTGACATCATCATCGACTCGGCTGCAGGTGATGGATTCACGGATTTAATCGGCTTATGTCGTCCAGGCGGTCGCATTGCCTTTTATGGTGCTACCACTTTGGGTAAAATCACGAACCTCGACCCACGCCGTATTTTTTGGAGTCAAATCACCATTTTTGGCTCTACGATGGGTTCGCCTCAAGAGTTTGCAGCCATGATTCAATTCATTGATGAGCATAAAATTATTCCTGTCGTGGATTCAGTTTTTGAACTGAGAAATGGTAATGCAGCGATGAAAAAAATGGATGAAGGCAAGCAGTTTGGGAAAATTGTGTTGAAGATAGGATAACATATCAGATATATATTTTTTCGACACATAGTTCACAATAGGGCACATAGTTTTACAAACAGTTTATGTGTCCAATTGTGAACTATGTGTAAAAAATATGCCTGTTATGCTATTTTAAAATTTACAAAAATTTTAATTTGTTTATACAATAAAAAAATAATAAATTTGTCTTGTAAAATCTACATGTTTTAATCATCTCACCCAAAGAAAACAATGAGTAGTCTCACCATTAAAGTCCAAGAATTAGTGGCAGATAATAAAGTCGAGGAGGCTTTGGATTCTATGATTAAGTTTTTCCGAGCAAAAGATTTGGAGAGATTTAAGAGTTGTATTGAACTGAAAAGACAATATAATATGTTTGAATCAGAAAATTCACTGAACACTATTGACAATACAGAATTCAACCTCAATATCAATCGGATTGGTATGGCAGTAATAGATATTGTCATGGAAATAGATGATGGTCGGTGGGCAGATGATGTTGAAGGAGATGAAGAGCCTGAAAAAAAATCAAAATCTTTTAGAGAAACCATTCAAGTGGATAAATTGACTAAAAGGGATTGGATGTTGGGTGGTTTAGGTACTTTGAGTTTGATTGTTTTTTTTATTTGGATGTTTAAACCGTTCAAAAGTGAAATGAATGTACCGCCAGTAAATACACCTCTGCCTGTAATAAAATCGGCAGCAGATATGTATGAAGAAGCTCGCATATTGCGCAACAATGATAAGTTTGTAGAAGCTATTAAATTGTGTGATTCTATTTTATTAACGAATAAATGCCATTGGAAATCGTTTAATTTGATAGCGGAATGTTTAATCAACATTCACACTCAAAAGTCGAAGGACGACCATTCTCCTGAGTTGATAAAAGCTCGCAATAGTGCTTATGAAGCCTTAAAATGTAATGAAAACGATGAAGGCGGCTTTATCAATTCTACTTTGGCTCAAATATTTGGATTAGAAGAAAATGATAAAAAGTTTTTCTTCCACACTGAAAAAGCCCTTCAAAAAGGCTTGAAAATATGGGAATTCGATTATAAAATAGAGCCTGGCTTCAGCAATTATGCAAAAAATGCTCATTTTTTACAGCTCATTAAAGACTATAGAAATCCTACTTTATAAAATTCATTTAATCAAAATTTATTTATTTCACCTCAAATTATTTCAATCATGAAAAAACTCATTTTAATCCTAACATTGGCTTCCGTTGGCACTTTCGCCTCCGCTCAGAACAATCAGCCAGTACCACCTGAAAAGCCTAAAACTGAAAAAGAGGCTGAAAAAGAGATTGAAAAAGGTGTTGAGAAAAAAACACCTCAAGGCGAAGTTCCTCCAGCACCCGGCACGCCCAATCAACCTTCTGAAAATCCTCAAAATTTGAGCGATGGGACTAAGAAGGCAGCTATTGTAAAAAATACTGAAACAAAGAAAGAGAAAGGGAATAATTAGGAGTTAGGAATTAGGAGTTAGGAGTTAGGAATTAGGAATTTATAGCGAAACTTGAATTCTGCTATAAATTCCTAATTCCTAATTCCTAATTATTACTAAGGGGGTATCATTTATTTTTTTAAAACTATAAATTATGGTGCAGTACCACCCAATGATGTCAATATGCCTACCCTTGCACCTGTGGCAGAAAAAATAGATTGCACACGGATTTTTTGACCTGCTGTGTATTGATTCATACACGAATCGTCGCTATAGTCCATGAAATTTTTAATAGGGTCATCACCTACATAGGTACATGTATTACGTCCGACAGGACAGCCATAGGCAGCAGATTTTTCAGCAGGTGTATCCGACACTTGGTCGCCTCCTGTTGTGGCACTCGCTGCGCATCCGCCTTGAAAAGTATGATAGAGATTGAGCCAGTGACCGACTTCGTGAGTCAATGTTCTACCTAAATTATAAGGGCTTGCTGTTCCGCCTGGCACGGTACTGTAAAGACAAACCACACCGTCCAGAGTAGGTGAAGAAGCTAAAGAAGAAGGAAAAGTAGCATAACCCAAAAGCCCACCGCCTAAATTGCACAGCCAGATATTAAGATATTTTTGTGCATTCCAAGCCGCTAATCCTTGAGCTGGTAATTTAATATATTCGGTACCACCACTATAAGAGAAAGAAGTTGTTGTTGTAAACTTACGTTCAATACCTGATGTAGCTGCACCTGATGGTGTGCGTTTTGCCATGACAAACTGAACTTCGACATTAGCTCCACCCGCTGCGGCAGTCGCATTGCGAAAATCGTCGTTCAAGACTTTTAGTTGTGCAGCAATCATGGCATCCGATACATTTTGAGCAGCAGTGTTATACACAACATGAAATACGACTGGAATAGTCACCAAAGCACGCGTTGATACTTTGCCATCATAATTGGCGACAAAACGTTGGGTCAATTCATCCAATTCTTCATGATGTGCTTTGAGCATGGGGTTGTGTGCCAATTGGTCTGCGAAATACTCATCTGTTGAGCAATGCTTCAGTAAAGATTCCTTGACGGATTCAGGTACTGCAATGTTGGCTTCGTTGAGCACATTATCCTTGTTACAAGCGACAATGGAAAATAAACCAAGTGTTAAAGTGGATAGAAATAGATGTTTGATTTTCATCTTGATAAAAGGGTTTGTTGAAAAATGATAAAATAAATGAAGCTTTGAAACATTGAAAATGTTTGATGGGGATGTAGTTTGTCATAGTCATTAGTTAATTAAACTAACATGCTTTTCTTTTACATTTAATACTACAAAGAAGCAAGTAAATGAGTGATTATCCAAACCGTTGAGGACGAAAGGGTGCTTTGACTGTCCGAAGCAAGGGAAATTTTGACCGAACAGAATAAAGTTATTAATGGCTTTGATACCCCTCAGTAAAATAGACTTGTTGAGATGTTGTGTGATGGAAACTCGGATTAAACTGATTTTCACAGATTTTTCATGTGAAAATATAAAAAAAAATCAGCGTTAATCAGTTTAATCCGTGTCATCCGCGTTCCCATTGCAATAAGCCTTATGAAATAGATCATTTCCGCAGCTCCTTTTTCAAAATTTTACCCGTCGCACTCATCGGCAAAGCGGCTAAAAACTCAATATGGCGCGGGTATTTATAGGAGGCAATGCGCTCTTTTGTCCAAGCTATCAAGACTTCATCGGACACGGCAGCTCCTTCTTTTAAGACGACAAAAGCTTTCACTTCTTCGCCCATTTCTTCATGTGGAATGCCGATAACCGCCACCAATGACACGGCTTCATGCTTGATCATCACTTCTTCAATCTCGCGAGGATAGACATTCAAGCCGCCCCTGATAATCATGTCTTTGGTTCTATCCACGATATAATAAAAACCGTCGGCATCTTTGATAGCAATGTCGCCTGAGTGTAGCCAGCCGTTTTGAATGGTTTCGGCGGTCTCTTTTGGCTTTTTATAATAGCTTTTCATCACATTATGCCCTCTATAAAGCAATTCCCCTTTTTCACCAACGGGTACTTCTACCCCCTCAGTATCCACGAGCTTGACAGATACGCCCCACACAGGCGTGCCGATAGAACCCGGTTTTCGACCAATATTCAAGTGATTGAACGTGACAACAGGTGAGCCTTCCGACATGCCATAGCCTTCGAGTATAGGCACATGAAAGCGTTTTTCAAAATCTTCTAACACTTTCACAGGCAGCGAAGCACCGCCCGACGTACAGACGCGCAAGGTTTTAGCGATGCTGTCATAATCAAATTTAGGGTCATTATAATTCAATAAGCCCCAATACATGGTCGGAACGCCTGAAAATATGGTCACTTTATGCTTTTCCATTAAACTAAAAACCGTTTCAGCATCAAACCGAGCGCACAATACACATGAGCCACCTTTATAAATACTCGCATTCATCAAACAAGTCATGGCGAAAATATGGAACAAGGGCAAGACAATCAGCCCGACATCATCGACATCGCTGCTACCCAATTCAGAAGCCAATATGGCATTGAGCAGTAAATTTGAATGGGTCAATTCAGCCCCTTTCGGACGCCCCGTCGTGCCTGATGTATAGACGATGACGCAGGTATCTTCCGCGTTGGTAGTGTGCATTTCACACTGAGGGGATTGCCCTGCCATGAAGCTGCCCAATGTTGGCGTGCCTTCAATCGTGGAGGGCATTTCTGGCTTAGGCATAATCATGAAAAAGTGTTCACAACTATCAGTTGCTTTAAAACCTGCGTAACCCATTTCGCCCATCGGTAAATCGGGCACACCCGTAAAGCAGAAATAGGCTTTCGCTTCGCTATCCGTCAAGTGGTATTCAATTTCATCTTTTTTGAGCAAAACACTGAGGGGTACGACCACCGCCCCCGCTTTGAGAATACCGAAGTAAATAATTGGGAAATAGGGCAAATTAGGGCAACTTAATGCCACTTTATCGCCTGCCTGTATGCCTATGGCTTTCAATCCATTGGCAACCATATTGGCAGCACCATTGATTTGGGCATAGGATAGGGTAGTGTCCATAAAGGTAAAAGCGGGTTTCATTGGATACCGCTTGGCACTGTCTTCGAGAATGACGGCTAAATTGAGCATGGTTAGTCTTTATTTTTTTAATGATACTATTGTTCATTGCAATAATAAAAAAAAAGGGTGATAACTCGACGGTTATCACCCACAATTATTTCCATGAAAAGTATCATTGCTTAGAAGGAAAAAGACTATTTATAATCAACTACCATTTCGAAAACTTCAAACTGCCAATCGACTGATGATTTTCAACCAAAGCACATATATATGCGCCTGGTTTAAAATCTTCAATATTGATAATTATACTTTCAGGTTTATTATGCATATTGATTTCAATTGACTTCACTAATTGCCCTGTCATATTATATATTTTGAGCGTTGCTTTTTCATTTAAATTAGGCAAATTAACAGTCACTATATTATCAGCAATGGTTGGATATAAGGCATATTGTTTAGTATTTAAATTATCTGAAAGTATATCATCTTTTTTATCAGTTGATATAAGATGTGATGCTTTGGCTTTATTTTCCAATATATTGATAATATTTTGAGCATTCAGATTAGCAGCAGATTGTATAGCAGCATATTCATATGCACCAATATCAAATTGAGCATCTTGAAATCGTGATACACCAAGCAAATCATCAATGACCACATTTGAGACACTATTCGTTCCTCGATTGATGAGATATGAACCGTTTTTAAGTGTATAAACCAATGTATCGCTGAATAAAGTAAGCTTTTGAGGAGCAAAATACTGAGGGGGTAATGAAAAAGGCGTTTTGAGTTTAAAATTATTCGTGCTATCAATACCTGTTGCAGGGTCGCGTAATATTAATCGGAAATCAAAGTAAGGTCCAATAATAACATTGTTTTTCACACGTGGCTTATATCCTTTTGGAAAATAGACCCATTGGTTTGAAGCATTTTTATATTGATAGCCATTGTCATAAATAGTCATACCATTTTGAGAAGTATTGACAAGTGTGTTATTATATATATCCAACTCAATTTTAGGAAAAGATATACTATCTCGCGTATCTGCAAATATACCTTCATATGCATTGACTATTAAATTGTTATATACTTTTGTGGTATTGATAAAACCAATCATTGCTAATGCTGTACTGCCAGGATTGCGAATAATATTATTGTAAAAAAGCCCACCTGAACCTGAACCAATTTGCACACCACTCGTTTGTTGAGATACTTTCAATATACCCGTATTTTCTATTAAATTATCATGTACATCTGCATCAGGTGAGCACCCATATTGTATGCCATCCCAACCCGTGTTGCGTACAATATTATGATGTATTTTTAAGCCAAGAATTTGATGCGGATAGACTACTTGACTCACGCCATTACAAGTCCGTGTCATACCGCCTTGCCAAAATGAATTGCCGACATATAGCCCTTCTCCCATTACATCATGAATATAATTGTGATGAATATGAATATCTGTCATGACCATATTATCTTTCCAAGTATTAGGGTCGCAAGTAGGGTCTTGTTTAATCATAAACCCTGCAAAATTGGACTTTTTGACCTCAATATGGTCTATTTCTATACCTTTTGCTGTAGTGCCATTCACTACAAGAGCTCCAGCCACGGAGGTACAATCGAAAGAAATCCCATAGTTTTTGGTACTATCTCCTGTGCCTGTAATATGCATATATTCACAATTAATTAAAGACAATGGCTGATAATTGCCTGTACTGTTGAATGTAGCGACTGTATTGCACAAGTTTTTGATAGTAATAGGAGCGGCTGCTGTGCCTTTTATACCATCTAATCGTAAATCCACATAATTACCCGATAAGCAAACAGTTTGCCCTGGCTGAGGGTTAAAATAATAAGCACCTGTTCGCCAGGGAGCTAAAGAAATACCATGTGCTAAAGCTGTATCAATTATATAATCACATCCACAAGCTGCATTATTTTGAGCAAATGAAAAGATAGAAAAAGCGATAAAAATAGCAGTCAATACTATATGTTTATTTGTTGACAATTTCATTTTATTTAATTTTTGTAATTTATTTAACTTTTTTTTGAAAAACAATATGACAGCTTATATATCAATTTCTAATGAATAATATTTTTGACATTCCAATATCATTTTGTGGCGTAATTGATAATTGATATTGCCCTTCAGGAACATCTAAAATATCTATTTTTATAGGCTGTTCTGTTACTTGTTGTACAGATTGACTATATATAGGTTGACCAAGCAAATCATATAATATGACTTTTACATTTTGATTCAAATAAGGGAGTAAATCTATATTGACAAACTCAGCATTTGGGCTTGAATATATTTGTACTTTATCTTTCTCATTATAGTTAACTGTTTGAGTTTTAGAATATTGAATATTACCATCTTTAAGTATTGTTTTTATGCGATAACTGTTGTCATTTTTTTTAGGATTATTATCAATGTATGTATATTCCTGTTCACCTGAAATAGGGCGGGCATTTAAAGTGTCAATAGCCTTAAAATCGCCTTTAAAGCTTGCTTTTTGAATGACAAAATAGCTTGCTTTCTCATTGTTTTTATTCAGCCAATCTAAATTCACGCTGCCTTTTTTTGAATGTACAATGAGTTCAATATTATTTTTAAGACCATTTAAAGGGGCTATATATACAGCCTCTTCGATGGTAATTGTAAATGAATAAGTGCTTTTATTGCCTGATGCATCTTTGGCTATCATGGTAACTTTGTGGACACCTATAGGTAAACAGTCGCCCAAATTGATATTGCTCGATAAAGTGACTGCTGAACAATTGTCGGCAATAACAGGCATATTCCATGATGCAACATAGCATTCTTCTACAAAAACAGTGAAAGTTTGAGGCATTTCCTTGAAAATAGGCGGTTCAGTGTCATTGATGCAAGCATTTATTGTATTCGTATTGGATTTGAGAAAGCCCAAATTGGCTGTTTTATTTTCAAAATTTTGATTAATTTTTGCAACAACATCATTCAAATCAGACAGTAGAAATTGAGTAGGACAACCACCGATGGCGTTTTCAGCATCTTGAAGAATCTGTTGAACAGTTTTGCCTGTAAAAAGACCAGTTTGGACAACCATGTTTTTTAGAAGAATATTGTTAGAGCTGAATCGAGCATCATACTCATCAAAGCCAAGATTTAATTTGAGCGCAACAATCTGACCCACTAAAACATTATTGAGCGTTTCTCCTGGGTTTAATTTCGTTCCAAAAGGTAGTAGAGTGGCTACACCAGTTGAGGGTAAAAAATCAGTGATTGCAACTGCATTCGACAACACTAATTTGTTAGTGCAACCGACCGTCAAACCATTCGGGAAAGCTGCTGAAAACTTGCGATGCATATATGCCGCCGCATTATTACCTTTAGGAACAGCACCCCATTTATCTTGAGTTTCAGTCCGAAAAGTACCTCCTTGTGCTTGAATATTAACTGTTGAAAGAATACAAAAAACAATGACTAAAAGAATAGATAATTGAGGTGGCGTAAACATCTTTGTGCTTACCGTTTTAGACAACTTCGACATAGTTTTTGGTTTATTTTAAAAATTGAAAAAAAGTTATTGTTGTGTATTTATGTTGCAAATGTATCTACCTGAGCATAGATTGCCAATCCACTATTTTTTTTTACTGTGACATCAAAAATCATAGAAAATGACAATTAGTAATTATAATAATCAAAAAAAAGATGAAATACTGAGGGGGTAACATCTTTTATAAAACACTGATATTCAATGATTTAACTTATAGAATTTTAAGATAAAATAAAAGAAAAAGCGATTATCTCTTATTGAAATATTCGCTTTTTTGTTGGCTTAATAAAAGAAAATTAAATGCTTTCTACGGCAACATATACCCATTAATTCGTCTCAATTTAGTCTGCAAATCATCCAAATTGACACTGTTTTTAATAGCGTCGGAGACATTATGTAGCAAAATGCTAAGGTTTTTAGTTTTCAAATCAATTTTGCCCACATCCCCCAATTTATTGTTTTTAGAATTAGTCATCACCTTTTCAATATTCTGTTGATAGGTATATAAATTAGTCAAAAATGTTCTGGAAACGCTTTCCAACTCATCGTATATGACCTGCGCTTGATTGACCGCATACTCAGGATAGTAAAGTTGAGGATCACTCAATGCTTTTTCATAATTGAGCTTGCCTTTGCCATCCGAATGCCCTTCTATGATTCTATCCACCTTGGTTTGAGCATCTTCTTTATCGCAATAACGGTTGATTAAAGAGGTCAAATTGCGAAAAGTATCGATGCTTACTGAGGGGTTGATAGGGCGCACCCGCTCCAATGTATAATTTCTAACAATGGATTTCAAGACATCAATCCGCACATTAATGCTGTTCAAATTGGAAGTAAAAGCCGCATTGGCTTGCTCCAAACCTTCGTAGTGTTCGACATATTTTTTCATGTCGTTTTTCATTTTGATAAGGTCTTCCACCTCCACATTTTTTTCAGATGCCGTGAGGTTGACCACCAAGTCAATCACACCTTTTATATTGCTCACTATTGGAATCGCCTTAGCAAATGACGTAGTAATCGGCGCATTCATCACCTCTTTCACCAAGCTGACAAATTTAGTCGGATTGGTTTTGATGCCTTTTTTACTCAAAATACGGGTATCCAATATCTTAACAATGTCATCCGTGAGGGCAAAACCGAGTTCGTCATTGGCTGGATTATTCAATTGACCTACGTTATCCAAATATGATGAAACGCTGCCGGCAACTTGCATCGCATTAAGGCTCGTGTTCGCGCTGCGGATAAAATCGATGCTGTTCACAATTTTAGCGCGTTGCTGTTTGAGCGTTTTATCTAAAGTAAAAAGTTGCGCACTTGTGATGCGCTTGATAGATTCATTATTGGAGCGCAGAATCGCATCAAAATTGCTGTATTGAGTTTGTAAAGAAACCAAAACCGTATTAATGCTATCCACTTTGCTCGTTTGCCGATTCAGATTCATATAATTATTGTAAAGACTTTCTAAAGAATCTTTATGCATTTGAGCGGAAAGAGAGTGGATAGAGCTAAAGGTGAAAAGAGTGAGAATAAACAATTTAAATTTAAACATTGCCACAATGGTTTTTATCAATTAAAATGATGAGTTTCAGACAACAAAAAAGCTGTCGCAAAACTAACGCATAACAACGAAAAAATTATATATGAGGTAGTGAATTTGTGGGTCGGTTGTTAATGAAAGGGGAGAGAAATAGGTAATTTGCGGATAAAATATGGATAAAGTATAGGTAAAATATCGATAAAAATTTGATTGTTTGAAATAAATATCGGTAATTTGCGGATAAAATATAGATAAAATGATACAGGATAAATTACAATTTGGATTTTTAATAACTCAAAAAATTATTCAAAAAATTGGTCAAATTGACCAATTTAAAGGTGAATGGAAGCAGTTAGACAAACAAGAAAACAGGTATTTGAAAGAGTTGCGTAAAATAGCAACCATTCAAAGTATTGGTTCATCAACAAGAATTGAAGGAAGCACCTTGACTGATGCAGAGATAGCAACGTTAATAAAAAATTTGAAAATATCTAAACTTCAAACTCGAGATGAACAAGAAGTTATAGGCTATTACGATACCCTTGAGATGCTCATTGATAATTATGTAGATATTGATTTAACCATATCAAATATCCATACTTTGCACAATCTTCTTTTAAAATATAGTAGTAAAGACACTCGTCATAGAGGGAAATTTAAAGAGTTAACTAATAAAGTTGTTGCAACATATCCTGATGGTACAACAAAAGTCATATTCAATACAACTGAGCCATTTTTGACAGAAAAAGAAATGGAAGAGTTGGTTGAATGGACGAATAAATCATTTTCTGAAGGCGAAATTCATCCCTTAATTATTATTGGAACATTCATTTATGAGTTTTTATCAATTCATCCTTATCAAGATGGCAACGGGCGTTTGTCGAGATTACTAACAAACCTCTTGTTGCTCAAATCTGAATATAAATTTGTTTTGTATGTTTCATTAGAACACATCATTGAAAAAAATAAAAAAGAATATTACCAAGCTTTGATGGAAGGGCAGAAAGATAGATACAAAGAGACTGAACAAATAGATAAATGGCTACTATTTTTTTTAGATAGCCTCAGTGAATTAATCATCAAGTTAGAGCAAAAGCTAATAGATTATAGAAAAATTGGGGGCTATCTTAACGAAAGACAAAAAGAAATATTAGCGTTCATTCAAGCCAATCAGCCTGTGAAAATTGGGGATATTTCAGAAAAATTGCCTTTATATACTCAAGCTACAATTAAAAAAGATTTACAGTATTTAGTTACAGAATATGAAGTTGAAAAATTAGGCGAAAATCGTGGAACAGTTTATATCATTAAAAAGAAAAATACTGAGGGGATATCATAAATTGCAGCATGAATAAAAAATTGATTTTAACTTATCTGAATTTTCAAAATGAAAGAATTTTTAAGAAAAATAAAACTTATTGACGACTTGACAACAAATCTGGAAATTAGGAAAGAAGATTTTGTTGACAAACTTTCAGCAATAACAGACCAACGAAGTACGGGTGTGTTCGCAGAGCCATTTGATGCATTTTCATCGAGTCAAAACGAATATAAAGGACAGGTAACTTTTGACCAATTTAAAATTAAAAAAAGAAGAAGATTCTTTGATAATAACTTCAATATGGCTATTGCAAGCGGTGTATTTAAAGAAAATAACGGTCAATTGATTATTGAAACTGAAATCAATGGATTCAATAATTTTATGATTTTTTTCTACGTTATTTTAATTGTTATTTATTCAGTATTAATTACTGTGATTATTGGAACTTTTAAAGAAACAGATTTTATAGCACTGCCTATAATATTAATTCAAGGTGCATTTATGTTTTTAATTCCATATTTTGCAATGAAACGGAGCATTAAGAGATTGAAATATGATTTAGAAAGAGAGTTTTTCTATTTGACAAAAAAGCAATAAGTTTGTTAAAAAAGGAACGCGGATGACACGGATTTAACGGATTAACACGGATTATTTATAATTAAAAAAAATCTGCGAAAATCAGCCTAATCCGTGTCATCTGCGTTCCCATTTCTCAACATAGCAATTCTATTATTTTTTCTGCAACAACATCTTCTTCCCACTCACCCCCGTAATCAACATTGCCCCATTTTCGATATAATATTTTCCCAAGTGAGTGCTTGCCGTTTGACCATTTTCAGTAGTATAAATATAGAGTTGATTGCCGATATTGTACCAATAGACATTGGGCAAGGCACGTGCACCCCCCTCAGTATAACCCGAATATTGGCTGCCACTGATGCTCGCGCGACTACCACCTTCACCCACAGAACCGTCTGCAAAAAATACCATGCTTTGTTCAAAATTGCTGCCCATAAAATTGTCGCCTGAGCCTGAGTTATAGGTTTCGCTTTTCGTCCACAAGCCTACGAGATTGGGGTCATGTGCTGCGCCGTTGGGGAATTTTACTTTTTGAGACAGTGTTATGGTAGCTGGTTTAGTAGCACTTATTGCACTATTTTGTTTAAGAAAAACCACATCTAAAACCTGTTTTTGACCATTGAATTCAAGAGTCATTTGCATATTTAATTGGCTGCCGACGAGTTGACCATTGAGGATAAAAGTTAAATTGAGGTTTTTTTCAACTGCTTTGCCTTGTATTTGATTGTCTTTGCTGGTAGCTACGACCTCATAACTCTGTTGGCTATCCGTCATTTTACCAATGAGGGCATTATTGTTTGAATTTTGAAGCATCAAAACAATATTATCGCCATTGTACTTGCCGTTGTAAGTCCCTGAAAAGAGATTTTGACCGATTAAGGTATTGAGAACAGAAGAAATTATGAGATATAGAAAAATTAATTTTTGCATAATATGGAGATTCAAAATTTTAACAGATAAGCAAATTTAGGTAGAAGAAGTTATCTTTGCAAAAAAGATAACAATATGAAAAGTAAAATAATACAGTTGATTCGTTTTGATTGGGCTATGAAACGTCTTTTAAGAAACAAAGCTAATTTCGGTATTTTAGAAGGATTCCTATCAGAATTACTCAGAACAGACATTAAAATAATTGAAATATTAGATAGTGAAAGTAATAAAGAAACAGAAAATGATAAGTTTAATCGGGTTGATATTCTTGTAAAAAATAGTAACGGAGAACTAATAATAATTGAAATACAGAATGACAGAGAATATGATTATTTTCAGCGTATGCTATATGGTGTATCTAAAGTAATAGTTGAACATATTGAAGAAGGGTCAGCATATTCTCAGGTTAAGAAAGTGATAGCTATAAACGTTGTATATTTTAATCTTGGACAAGGAGAAGATTATGTTTATTATGGTATAACATCGTTTAAGGGACTTCATAAAAAAGATATATTGGGCTTGTCTAAACGTCAAAAAGAGGTATTTGGAGTTGAGTCTGTTAAAGATGTTTTTCCTGAATATTATATCATTAAAGTTAATAATTTCGATGATAATGCACAAGATACACTTGATGAGTGGGTATATTTCTTTAAGCATTCAGCAATAAAATCTAATTTTTCAGCGAAGGGTATAAAAGAAGCATCTGAAAAATTAGATATAATGAAATTGCCAAAAAAAGAGCAATCTGATTATAAAAGTTATATAAAAAACCTAAGAGAAGAAGCATCTAAAGCTGAAACAATCCGAATAGATACGCAGGCATTGTTGGATGAAACAGAACAAAAAGCCAAACAAAACACTAAAAAAGAAATGATTATTGAGTTTTGGAAGCTCAACGTTTCAATACCCAATATTGCAATAGCAACAAAGTATTCTGAGGAACAAGTCAATCAAATAATTGAAGATTATCAACGCAATACCCCCACAGTATAAGAAAGTTTTCGCTGAGAAATAACGGCGTTCCCATCACACCACTACTTCGGAAACTGACTCGCATCCAAATTAGGAATAATTTTCAAAGCATTTTTATAATAGACTTTTTTCAAAATTTCATCCGAAAGCCCTAAACCGTACATGCGCCAAAAGGCATGATATTTTTTATGGTAAGGAAAATATTCATCCTCCGTTTCGAGCACCCTAAAATAGGTCGCATATTCGTCGGGCACGTAGGAATCTTTTCCGAACAAAATACGGTCTTGGCGTTTTTCAAAAAACTTCTTGGCGGCTCTTGGTTGACGACCTAATTCGGCGATGACTGCTCCAATTTCAGCATACATATTCGGAAAAATATCCATCAAACTATCCAATTTATTGAGGTCGTTTGGATACCAGCCCATGTGAGCATTGATAAAAGTAGTTTTAGGATGTTTTTTGAAAACATCATGTTGCTGTTCGATGAGTTGTTCCCATGAAAAATCGCCTTTTGAGACATCTCTTTTACGCCGCTCATGCGTTTTTAACTCCAGCCAACGCTCATTGAAGCCATTCATGGGTTGCCAAAACGGGGCAGGATCGGCGGTGTGAATGATGACAGGAATGCCCAATTCGCCACATTTTGCCCAAATAGCATCAATTCGAGGGTCATTTACAGGCACTAATTTGCCATTTTCACTGACATTCAGCCCTAAGTTTTTATACACTTTCAAGCCTTTTGCACCATGATTTTTCACATCATCGGTCAATTTCGCTACCGCTTTGGCTGCCCAGCCAGCTTCACTTATTTTTGAAAAATCAACATTCGTAAACACCACAAATCTATTCGGGAAATTTTTTTGAGTATTGTCAATTTGTCCAAAAAGCGTCGCATCGCTCGCGGCTTCATCACCGCCGAAGCCCCGACCGCTGAGGTTGACCAAAACACCCATATTTAAAGCATCCATTTCTTTAACAAGCCCTGCCACTTTTTCTTTACTGGACATTTCAAATTGGTGGTTATGCACATCAATAAAAGGAAATTTTGCCCGTTTGAGCGGGTGTTCAGGCACTACTAATGTGGATTTAGGCTCATATTCTTCAAAAGTGAGCTTACCATTATTGTCTCCAATGGTGATGCTTTGAGCATTCAGAATGCTTGAAAAAGTAAGGAATGACAGTAGGAAGAAATAGGCTGTTTTTTTCATTTTTATGATATTGAATTGATTGATGAATGATTCAAACGATGTGATTTACCCCCTCAGTATAAAAGCACCAGTAGCACTTGGATTGACTTATATTACATCGCTAATTATTTAGGTTTATGTCAATTATTTCAAATGTATTTTGAGGGTATTTTTCCTTGTTAAATTTGTAATTAATTGATTTTCAATGTATTATAACTTGCAGCAAGTTTTGAAACTCTGTCCATTACCCATATCTTTTTTGAACACTATAGAGCCAGAGGCTCGGTTCATATTGTAGCCGTGGATTTCAATCCACGGTTTAGGAAATTGAACGATTTAATTGAGTTCCGTAGGAACGGCACATATAAAAAAGGTTAAATGCACCGTTCCTACGGAACTCAATTAAATATCGGTACACTTTTCGGCGGATTGAAATCCGCCGCTACAATATAATCCATCCCTACGGGATTTTTAAGTCAAAAAAGATATGGGTAATGGACAGAGTTTTGAAACTTTCTGCAAGTTGTGCCGCAAGTTGTGTCTGCTATTTTTTACCCATCTCCATATAATCCAAAACAAGATTCGCTAAAGCATTCAGACCTGTTTTAAGTCCGCTATCGTCAATAAAAAAATCGGGCGTGTGATGTGATGCAGCGGTTTTAGGGTCTTTTCCTTTGGGTAAACCGCCCAATTGAAAATACAAACTAGGTATATTTTGATGGAAAAATGAGAAATCCTCCGAGCCTGTATCGGCTGGTATGAGTTTGACATTTTCTGCTCCTGCCGTCTTTTGCAACGAAGGCAACATGGCAGCCGTGAGAGATAAATCATTAAAAGTAACGGGATAATGAATCGTGTAAGGCAGTTCAATAGCAACAGTTGCACCCGCTGCTTCGGCTGTTTTCTCTACGATTTGGCGGATTCGTTGATTCACCATTTTTTCATCGGCATCGCTTAAAGTCCTAACAGTGCCTATCATTTCAACGGTTTCAGGGATAATATTGGAGCGATTGCCGCCATGAATAGAGCCGATAGTCACCACCGCAGGATTTTCAGTAACATTCACATTTCTGCTTAAAATCGTTTGCAAACTATTGATAATTTGAGCAGAAACGACAATCGGATCAATAGAAGCCCAAGGTTCTGCACCATGCGATGACACCCCTTTCACGGTTATTTTCATATCACTGACCGCCGCATATACGCCACCAGGGCGATAGGAAATTTTATTAACTTCCAATTTAGCATCAATGTGCAAACCGAATATGACATCCACTTTTGGGTTGTTCATGACACCTTCTTTCACCATTAATTTGGCACCGCCTTCTTCGCCTTTGGGTGCGCCTTCTTCGGCAGGTTGAAATATGAATTTTACAGTGCCTTTCAAGTCTTTTTTCATACCTGAAAGTATCTCTGCTACACCCATCAGTATCGCCACATGCGTATCATGTCCGCAGGCGTGCATGACGCCAGTTTCCTGTCCGTTGTACTGGGCTTTTACTTTTGAGGCGAATGGGATAGGGGTTCGTTCTACCACAGGCAAAGCGTCCATGTCCGCTCTCAATGCCACAACCGGACCCGGCTTATCGCCTTTCAAAATACCGACTACACCCGTCACTGCCACGCCCGTTTGAACTTCAATGCCCAACGATTTTAAGTGTTTGGCAATGATGTCTGCCGTGCGGATTTCTCTGTTGCCCAATTCAGGATGTTCATGAATATCGCGCCGCCAATTGATGACTTTTTGCTCTAATTTATTGGCAGCATTGCTAATAGTGGCTCTGTTTGAACCATTTTGAGCGATGAGATTTTGGACGCTCATTATTAGAGCTAAGAGGAGAATTTTTTTCATTAAAATATGATTTTGAGTGGATGAAATATTTTCAAAGATAGTGAAATGATTCAAAAAATGGTAAATTTTAAGGCAAATACTGAGGGGTGTTTAAAAACATTGAATGACAATTTACATTAAAACAAAGCCGCCGCTTCGATTGCTCAAAGCGGCGGTTTATCACCTTATTTTTCACTATTCACTATTATCTTTTCACTAAATTCACTTACTCTTTCACCATCTTCACCCAAGACTTTTGATTTTGGCTATCTGTCATTTTGACAATAAAAACCCCTCTTGAAAGTTGACTGACATCAAGGTTAATTGTATTCAAACCTTCGGTCAAAGTAGTCGTTTGTTTTAAAACTTGACGACCTGTTATATCGAGGATTTCCATTTGAGCAGACCCCTCAGTATAACTATCAATTTCGAGAGTAACGATGTTAGTAGCAGGGTTGGGATAAGTTTTAACAAGTGTAAAGCCTTTAGCTATTGTTGTTCCAGTATTCGTTATACTGCCATCAGGCGAAGGACAGCTCAACTTTTTATTCACTCTAAAAGCTAATGAGTAAGCTACTGCTTTATAACCAGTACAGATACCTAATTCTGTACAAATAACCGTGCGATAATAAACTGTTTCACCAATCGATGACCCATTGATTGTCAAACTGGTTAGACCTGCACTACCAGGTAAATCATACCAAATAGGGGATGAAGCATAACTATACTGCCAAATAACCACCTTTCCGACATAATTTTTGGGTACTAAGATGGCATTTTCTGCTGGACAAAGTGCCACTGAAGTAGCTGTCATATTGCTTTGTAAAGTGACTGTACCGCCGACTGCGGGTTTATCAACTGTAATGGTCGAAATTGAAGAATTTGCCGAAGGGCATACACCATTTGTAACAACAGCGCGATAGCAAGTCGATGAATTGGGTGTTGTCACTGTGATAGTAGTCAAGCCAGCATTGCCAATAGAAGTCCATGCACCTGTACAGTTGGTTTGCCTTTCCCAACGGGTCACTGCGCCATTATAGCCACTGAGAGATAGAGTTACCGTCTGAGGTCCACAACCCTGACTTTGAGCAGGCGAAACAGTGCCGCCTACTGAGGGGGTGTTGACGACAACCGTTACCGAAGCACATGTCGTTGTATTGCAAATGCCACTGTATCTGACAAAATAAGTGGTCGTAACTGTTGGAGCAACAGTGATGCTATTGCCAGTTCCTGCAGGCGTTCCTCCACATGAGCCTGTGAACCATTGGGCAGATGCACCCGATCCAGCGGTACCGCCTACCACCGTGAGTGTTGTACTATTGCCAGCACATATTGTCGTTGTCCCAGAAATACCGGTTGGTGCTGTTGAAAGCGTATTAGTCGTTCCAACCACAATTGATGAGCTTTTTGTACAACCATTGCCATCGGTTGCTGTGAAAACATAAGTCTGAGCTGTTAGTCCTGTAAAAACACCAAATGAACTTTGAGTGCCAACATTGGGTGAAATCGAGTATGATCCTGAACCTGAACCACCAGTCGCACTACCGGTTATTTTTCCATCGTTACCGCTTGGACACGTCACATCTACTTTTGTAAGGCTGATGATAACCACAGGAGAATTTTGTGTGACAACGGCGGTTCGTGTTGTTATTAAACCATCCGCATCTGTTGCCGTGACCGTATAAGACTGAGCCGTCAGACCTGTGAAAGTACCCGCTGGGCTTTGTGTTCCCACAATAGGTGCGATGGAATAAGCAATAGGAGCCTTACCACCGGTGGCTAAGGCAACTATCTTACCATCAGAACCACCGTTGCATGTAACATTAGTGATGGTTGTGTTGACCACAAACTGTGTGAAGCCAACGTTAAAGTTAGATATTTGTGGATCATTGAGTGGTGGAGGCCAACCATCACCACGCGTTTGTGCCGCAACATTGATAAGACCTGATGCACCAACCGGTGCCGTAGCAGTCACTATAAAATTGAATGAACCAGTAGCAAATGCCCCACAGCCTGATGGGTGACCGGGAGTTGCCCAAGTAGCTACTGCCCCTGCAAAACTGGCATTGGCTTGACCACCGCCACAAAAAGTATAAGGAGATGAACCTGCAACGGCTGTGACTACCCAGCCCGAAGGAAAGGTAAAGATGACATTGTCCACAAACTCAACAGTACCGTTGGTAGTAACATTCAATGTGAAATTAAACACATTGGATGTGCCTGCCACGTAAGACGTAGTGGAGCTTGTTACGCTTGCCGTATATGAAGCTTTGGCAACCGACATTGAACTTAAAAAAAGCATCCCAATAAGGAAGCACTTCAAAAAAGTGGTAATTATTTTCATTTTATTATGGTTTTAGTAAAAAAAATGGGTTTAAACAATTATTTAGTGTGAGAAATATATAGAAAGGAGATATAGAAATAATTTGGAGTGTAGTCAAATAAATTACCTTGACATTGTTAAATTAGGAAAAAAGCTACTATGGTTTAAAAATTGTTGAATAAAGAATGAAACAGGACAAAACTATTGGGGTCTAAGTG
>JAYTUY010000069.1:0-28040 GCA_043744275.1 Saprospiraceae bacterium | reverse complement strand
TTGAAAATGGTGTTCAATTGGGTTGGCTCATTGATCCAAAAGATAAAAAAGCCTATATTTTTAGAGCCAACGGCACTGTTGACGAAGTAGTCGGGTTTAATAAAACCTTATCGGGGGAAAATATTTTGGAAGGATTTGAATTATACTTGAAGGATTTAGAACCGCCTATTTAATCACGGCATCACCTCAAACCTTTTATACAACCACTTCATTTTCAAGCCATAATGCGCGCTCGGCACACTATGCCCGCTTTCAGGATAAAGAAAATAGGATTTATCCTTCGAGGCTATATTATTATACGCCGCAAAATTAATCGCCGACGGACAAATATCATCAAACAAGCAGGACGCCATGATAACAGGGCAAGTGACATCAGGCGCAAGGTTTTTTATGTCAATATAATCCAACACACCGTAAACATCGTCCCACGATTTGCCCGTCTTAGAAATATAGCTTTTGAACTCATTGAGGGGCCAGCCTGCAATTTGAAAATAATTGCGAAAATCCGATAGAAACGGTACTTCCGCCATGCACAACTTTATTCGCTTATCCAACGAAGCCGTCGCGATGCTCAACGCTCCGCCTTGACTGCCGCCACTGACGGCTATGCGTTGAGTATCAACTTCCGAGCGACTAAAAAGGAAATCAATGGCGCGAATGCAATCCATATATGCCCCTCGATAAATATACTGCTCTTTATTTTCGATACCCCTCAGTAAAAAACCTGGAAACCCTGGATTTACATCATCTCGACTATTGCCATGCCCTCTTATATTGAGGAAAAAAGACGCCACATTCGTATCCAATTCAAAAGGCTGCATGAACGACGAATAGCCCTGCACGTTCAAAACAGCAGGCAAGCCCATCTTGCCTTTTGGTTGAGCATAATAACCTCTTACTCTAATATTTCCTAAGGATTTCATCTCAACTTCAAAAACGTCTATTAAAGGCGTTGTCCATTTGGGCAAAGGCGTTAACTTAAAATAAGGGGCAATTTGAGCCAATTCCATACGTGCTTTATCCCAATATTCTGTAAAATCGACAGGGCGAGTTGGTGCTGATTGGGCATTTTCAGGGGCTACAGCAAAGCCTTTTCTTTCTTTAACGGCGTGTCCTTTTGTATCTTTAAAAGTTAAAATAGAAATATAAAATCCGACATCCAACGAATCGAAAGTGAAGTCCGCAGCCTTTGCCACTCGACCCCTCAGTATAGTTACCTTTTGAGAGTGTGTTTGGAGCTTTTTACCTGTAAAAGTAGTGATGTCGCAAGTGAGTGTGCCTTCAAGTTTTTGTTCAGAATTATTGGCTAATTGTGTTTTAATAATAATGGGTTCATTTAAATCAAAAGCATTAGTCGCTTCTCCATTTTCAATCAAAATTTTGAATTTATTTTTCCAAGTAACGGCTTCCAACACATAATCGCCACTATATAAACCGCCACCACCGCCAAAATCGCTCACCCTTACAGCGATGACATTCGGCTCGCCCCACTTGACCAAATTGAAAGGCACCCAATAATATCGAGGTACATCCCAAGCCGAAACATTATCAGGTGGAAATTGCCCATTTGAGCCTATTTTGACACCATTAAAATACGTCTCATCAGCATCATCTATCAAGCCTATTCGCAGCATTAATGCCCCTCCTTTTCGGGCTGCTTTTTTCAAATCATTGGGCACTACCACCGTTCGCCTATACCAAGCCATGCCATCATAATCAATGCCCAAAGCCGTTTCCCACGTCATCCCGACGGCGATAGGACGCCAATTTTCGTCGTCATACTGAGGGGTCGCCCAAGCCATGCTGTCGCCTTGCTGAAATTTCCAACCTTCAGTAGAAAGGTCAATGGGTTGGGCTATTATATCTGAGGAAAAGAGTTTTGAAAAGAATGAGCAAATCAAGATGAAAAAGATTTTAAATGACATTTAAATAAAGTTTTATGGAGCAAAAATAGAGTATTTTCATACAATCCCCGATTTTTATGCGTTATCCTTACTCAGATTATTTTTAAAAAAGTACATTGCGCATTCTATTGTCTGAAGCAATATTGTGTTCAATTAAACTACAAAATCACCCATTATTATGACGTTTATTAAAAATTCTTGGACGCTTGCGATAGCGAGCATCAGTTTGGCAATAGTCATCAGCTCATGCAATAATGAGCCGAAAACACCGCCACCACCACCGCCAGTCGTCGAAAACAAGACACCAGCCAAAGTTGAACCTGTCAAAATGCCAGCGGAAAAAGCTGACAGCAATGCCAAATTCGTCTATCTCACTTTTGATGATGGACCTTTGCCTGGTAGCGAAGCGATTAACAAATTGGTGTTAGACAATCACTTTAAAGCGAGCGTTTTTGTTGTTGGAAAACATACCAATAATGGGCGCAATAGCCTTCGCATTTTGAAGGATTATATGAAAAATCCTTACCTCGACGTATGCAACCATTCGTACACGCACGCCAACAATGAATACGACAAATTTTATAGAAAATCTGATTCAGCAGCAGCAGATATTGTCAGAAATGAAACGGAATTGGGCTTGACTTTAAAAACAGTGCGTTTGCCCGGTCGTCAATTGTGGATGATGCCTGAAAGAGACTTAAATATGAAGGTATCCAGTGCTCAAAAAACGGCTGAGGCTCTCAAGGCACAAGGCTTTAAAATTATTGGTTGGGATGTAGAATGGGCAAGTAAAGGCTCGACGCCAAAAGAAACACCTCAAGAAATGGTCACTAAAATCGACAATCTATTCAAGCAGGATATGACTTTTAGCCGCAACCATTTAGTCGTGTTGGCGCATGACCCGATGTTTCAAAAAGAAGAAGGACAAAAAGAACTGCTTGAACTTGTACAACTTTTGAAAGATAAAAAATACGTTTTAGAAAATATCAGACATTATCCCGAAAAGGATTCGGCTGAGTATTAAAATTGAAATATGCTACAACTAACTCAAATTAACATCTATCCTGTCAAATCTCTCGACGGTTACTCCCCCACTGCTGCCATCGTCGAAAAACGTGGTTTGCAACACGACCGCCGTTGGATGCTCACAGATACTGAGGGGGTGTTTATGACTCAACGAACCAACGGTAAAATGGCTCTTTTGCAAGCCATTGTTGAAGATAATGCTTTGATTATTAGAGAAAAACAAGACTATAATCATAGCATTAAAATACCTATTGATGCCGTTCTCAAAAATGGTATTGATGAAACAACGACCATCAATGTTCAAATTTGGGACGATACAGTTGAAGCTCTAAGGGTTTCGGAAGAAGCCGACGCTTGGTTGAGCGCATTTTTAGGTAAAAAATGCCACCTTGTCACGATGCCCGATACAACCAATCGGCGTGTAGATGAGGGTTATAATACAGGCGATGATGTCGTCAGCTTTGCCGATGGTTACCCATTTTTAATCATCGGCGAAGCCTCCATGCAAGAGTTAAATATGCGGTTGGATACCCCCCTCAGTATCCGACGATTCAGAGCCAATTTTATATTCAGCGGCGGCGAACCTTTTCAAGAAGATGATTTTAAAGCGTTTAAAATTGGCGATATTGATTTTATTGGTGTCAAAAACTGCGCGCGCTGTGTGCTAATTACCCGCGACCCTGACTCGGGCGAGAAAGGAAAAGAACCGCTTCAAACACTCAACACGTATCGCCAACGGGGGACTAAAACATTGTTCGGGCAGAATGTTTTGTGGCAACATCGGCAATGGGTGCAAGCGTGGCAACCTGAGGTGAAAGTGGGCGACCGTATCAGCTAAATTGAAAATGATATGTGGCAAGAGCAGGAGGATTAAAACTTTCATAAATAGCAATCTACATTCATTATAGGCAATAATTTTTCTGTTGGTTCATAAAAAAGTCTAAATTTGTAGTATTAATCTATTTTAAAATTACAGACGAATGAAAGTAGCAAATTTAAATATTAATACAATGAACGACCTTGAACTTAGGGGTGTTTTACTATCTCTAATTGGGAAAGCAAAAAGAAAACAATTGTTGCGTTTATTTGAAGTTCTTAATGGGGATGATTTTTTAACAAATTTTGACAATTTGCCCTATGCTCTCTCACCCGAACAAGAAGCAGAGTTGATGATTTCTTTAGAAGAAAGTTACCATGAAGATAACCTTACTGACTTGGAAGACGCTAAAAAAATCCATACTCGATGGCTAAAATAATAAAATTAAATAAGAAGGCTCTACTCAAAATATCAACCATTGCAGAATATTTAGAATATGAAATCTCTTTTCAAACTGCTGTAAAATTTGTTGATACCGTTTATAAAACAATTGATAAAGTTGCTGAACATCCTACAAGAGGGCGTAAAGTCCCTAAATCAAACACTTTGCAATTTATTAATATTGACAAACATCGTCAATTATTTTATCGTGTTTATGGGTCACGTCTTTTTGTAGTGGATATATTCGATACAAGGCAGCATCCTAATAAACGCCCTGAGTAAAGTTGACTTAATTCAGCAAGTGTGCTACATAAAATCCATCATCGTTGGAAGTGATAATATAGTAATTATCACACATAAAACATTTTTTACATCAACATAGGCAATTCTTTCTCTAAAAAAATATTCAAAGGGCAAATCCGCAAGCCATCATTGCGGTCAAAACATTCGCCAGAAGGTGTAATCACGTATTTATAATGCGGTTGTAGGTCTTCAACCGAATGATAAAAGCCTTTTGAAATAGTGGGTGATACTGAAAATTTGATTTCGATACAAACCATCTTGCCACTTGGGGTAATCATCAATAAATCTACTTCTGCTCCATTTTGAGTGCGGTAATAAAAAAAATCTGAAAACTCAGGAGCTTCTCTCATTATTTGCTCTATCACATAGCCTTCCCACGATGCCCCTACTGAGGGGTTGCCACGCAACTGTTCATGGTCGAAAATGCGTAACAAATAGTGCAATAAACCACTGTCTCGGATATAAATTTTAGGCGATTTAGTCAACCGTTTTCCGACATTTTTGAAATATGGTGGCAAACGGCGAATTAAAAAGCTGCCTTCTAAAAGTTCTAAATATTTATTGACAGTCGGGTTCGTTAAGCCTAATGAATTGGATAAGGCACTTGTATTTAATTGTGCTCCATGCAAATGAGCGAGCATAGTGAGCATATTGCGAACCAAAGTAGCAGCAATTATAAAACCCAATCGGGCTAAATCCCGATGAATAAAAGTTTCAACAAAATCATCTAACCATTTTCGGCTGATAAAATTCTCAGATACGAGCAATGCCCCTGGAAATCCACCTTTCAGCCAATGTTCTTCTTGAGAATACAGGATTTTAATTTCAGAATAAGAGAAAGGCGTTAATTCATGATAGGCTATGCGACCAGCTAAAGTTTCTGTATTGAGTTTGACAATATGCGGAGAAGCAGACCCTAATAAGATAAAACGGGCGGGTTCACGCTTTTGGTCAGTCAAAGCCCGCAGCAAAGCAAAAAGCTCAGGACGTGTTTGAATTTCATCTATCACGACGCATTTGTCTTGATGCCCGATGAGGTAGGTTTGAGCATCTTCCAATTTAAACCAATCTTCTCTTAATTCTAAATCAAGGTAAATAGTCGGTTTCTGTATTTGCGTTTGCAAATATCGAGCAAGTGTCGTCTTGCCTACTTGCCGAGGACCAATCAAGCCAACGATGGGCGACCAGTTTAAATCTCTCAGAACTCTTTGGGTTATTAGGCGGTCAATCATAGCTCAAATATACATTCATCCAAGTAAATTGTAAAATGAATTTCCAATTTACTTGGATGAATGATAAAAAATATAGAATACTACTTGCTAAAAATTAAATGCTTTTTTTCAACACCCCCTCAGTATTTTGATGAATACTATTTTTTTTGTGAAAAACGTGTTGTAAAAAAATGAGTGAAAATCAAGCATATATCAGCAAAGTCCACCTAAAAGGGTATAAAAGTATCAAGGATTTGGAGATTGATTTCAAGCCTGGGCTAAATATTGTTATTGGAGCCAATGGCAGTGGAAAGGCGAATTTTGTTGAGTTTTTTAATAACATAATTACTGATACTGGAACACTCGTTCCAGATGAATTTGAAGGAAATATTGAATTACAGTATAACGAAAAAATTTACATTGACCTATATAAAGGATATTTTGACGAAAATCATAAATCAGGGAATCCCGCCTTTGTCCTCAATCGAAAAATTTTTAATGGCAGTTTATTGAAATTAGATTCGTTAATTGAATTTAATGAAAAAAATGGTCTTGACAAACCTGAAGTAAAGATAAATACAATTAAAACTGAAGATAAAGATGCCCTATCTATTTTAAAAGCAATTAACTATTTAACTTTTATTAACCCATTTACAGAGACATTGCTTAACAATATTAAAATTCAAATTACAATAGGTAGAAAAACTAAAAGTATTCTTACCACATTTCCAGATGATTTTAATACAAATTTTTACAGTTATTTTCGTAAAAAATTAGTCGTATTTGAAGATATAGCTGAATTTATTGGCTCTAATCCGTTTGATGAACAATTTGTAAATTATTTGAATAATTATACTCCAATAAAAAATATTAGAATTCAAAATGAATTGATTAGACAATATGAAGACAATGGAAAAATTATTTTATATAATATTTTCATTCAATTTAAGGTGAATGACAAATGGTTATATTGGGAACAGTTATCTGATAGTACAAGAAGGCTGTTCTACATATTTTTTAGTGTATTAAACAGTAATTCAAAATTAATCTTCCTTGAAGAACCTGAACTCAGCATTCACCCCCACCAACTGAGCCGTTTAATGGATTTTTTAAGAGAACAAAGTCGTTCAAAACAAATCATTATTACTACTCATTCGCCGCAAGTTTTGAATGAATTGAAAGAAGATGAATTAGACCGCATTATTGTCACCCGTTATGAAGGTGCAGAGCGAGGAACGCAGATGTATCACCTTTCAGAAGAAGAAAAGAGTTATGCGCTTGATTACATGAAAAATGGTGCTTTTTTAAGTGATTATTGGGTACAATCGGGCTTTATGAAAGAGGAGGAGGGCATCTTATGAAACGAATCGGTATTATTGGCGAACACTTCAATAACGACGCTTGTGCTTTGAGCCTCTTATTGACCCCTCAGTATCAAGGGCAAATAAAGTTTATTCCTACAACAGAGTTTTCAAGCATTTATAGAAACCTGCATAAAAAATATCAGACTGCCAAAAAGGAATCTGTTCTTTTTCTTCTTTTAAATATTTTAAAAACAAAATGCTTGTAGCCAAAGCCCCTAAAATGGAAGCAGACTGAGGGGTCAATATTTTGAAGAAAATAAGTAATAAAACAGGTAATTGTAATAAAAAAAAACCATTGCTCGCCAAACGCCACCCATCGAAACGCTCAAATCATGCCTGCTGGTGCATGGTGTTAATTTTTTTACCACCTACATCCAAACTAACCAACGGCGCTTCGAGCAGAGTGTGTGTGCCAATGGGCTGTTTTCAAAAGCAAAAATGCGCTCAAACAGAAGATTCGTTTGAGCGCATTTTTGCTTTTTTACTGTTGAAGAATGAAATCCCGATTCCCTCGGGAAGTGATTCGGGTTATGCTGTTGCGTAATAAAAACCTTGTTTTAATAGCGGAATACTGAGGGGGCATACATATACCCCGCTTTATTTTTGTCGTATTCCCCTTTATTGTTTCACTAATCGGACAGCCTCCATATTCTGCTGACCATTGTTGTATTGACACAAATAAAGACCACTCGCCAATGCGCTGATGTCCAACGAGATGTTATTTTGCCCTTCATACACCTTTCGCCGTGTCCTTAAAACCGTCTTACCTGTGATGTCCACAAGTCTTATTTCTGCATCCCCCTCAGTATTTACTGTCAATTCTAAGTTGACGCTGCTCTCCGCAGGATTAGGGCTTATCAGCATCGTCACAGGTGACAAGGCTGATGCAGCAGCTTGTGGGTCATTCGATGCCTGTACCATAAGAGCACTTGCATTAGGCGTACAAGCCGATGGCGAACCACAGATACCCAATTTATCCCCATGCGCTAAGTGATCAGCGACGGCAGTGGTTGATACACAAAGTGTACCGTTGCTGTGACAAACGAATACTTTACTGCTGCCACAACGGACATTGTTGACTACAACGCTTACTGTTTTTATGACAAAACAACCGTATTGGTCGGTCACTTTGACCGTATAAGTGGTAGTCGCCGTGGGACAAACTTGGATGCTGGCTGTTGTTTTTGCACCTGGATTCCAGAGATATGTAAATGTCCCGCCGCCACCGCTTGCTGTTGCGGATAGATTGATGCAGTTGCTACCATAGCCGGAATAGACAAATTGACAAGGGGGTGTATTCACTGTTATCGGTGAATTTTGTGTAATTGTGGCAGACGTGCTGGCTTGGCAACCGCTGCCGTCGGTCACAGTGGCGGTGTAAGTGCCTGCGGCGATATTGGTTAAGTCTTGTGAGGTTGCCCCGTTTGACCATGCGTAAGTATATCCTAGCGTACCGCCAGTTACACTTAAATCAATAGCCCCTGTACTTGCGCCATTGCAGAGCACATTTGTTGTGGTTTTATTTAAATTCAAAGCGGGCGGTTGTGCGATAGGTGTGCTGATAGTATTGCTACAACCAGCCGCATCCGTCGCCGTTACGACGTAAGTGCCTGCTGCGATATTGGTTAAGTCTTCCGTGACTGCTCCGTTTGACCATGCGTAAGTATATCCTGGCGTACCGCCAGTGACGGTTAAATTAATAGCCCCAGTGCTTGCACCATTGCAAAGGACATTTGTGACGGTTCTGGATAAACTCAAAGCGAGCGGTTGACCAATGGTCACACTACCTGTTTTGCTACAAGTATTGGCATCCGTTACCGTAAAAATATAAGTCCCTGCGGCTAAACCAGTGAATGAACCCGTTCCATTCATTGTTGTGCCCAACTTAAAAGAATAGGCGGGTGTACCAGCAGTAGCCGTTATTGTTGCTGTGCCATCAGAACCACCATTGCATTTCACGTCTGTTTTAGAGCTTGAAATACTGAGGGGGGGCGGTTGAGAAACTGTGACGCTGCCCGTTTTGCTACAAGTATTCGCATCCGTTACCGTAAAAATATAAGTCCCTGCGGCTAAACCAGTGAATGAACCCGTTCCATTCGTTGTTGTGCCCAACTTAAAAGAATAGGCGGGTGTACCAGCAGTAGCCGTTATTGTTGCTGTGCCATCCGAGCCACCGTTGCATTTCACATCTGTTTTAGTAATTGAAATACTGAGGGAGGGGGGTTGAGTAATTGTGACACTGCCTGTTTTGCTACAACCATTGGCATCTGAAATGGTGTATGGATATGTCCCTGCGGGTAAATCTCCGAATGTCACTGAGGTTAAAGTTTCGAATGGCCCTAATGTCTTTGTAGGTGTGACCAATAAAATAGAATACGGTATTTTACCACCCGTTGGGGTTAATATGACCACACCATCAGACCCACCATTGCATTTCACGTTTGTTACTAAGGGGGTCACGGCGAGAGGCTGTGGCAGAATCGGTATGTTGGGCGTAATGATTTGAAGGAAGATAGTGCCATCATTGGGTATTGTCGCATTTGTACCATCTACATTGTCTTGATTTGCGCCTGCATTGAAAGAAGTAGCGGCTGAATAAGGGCCATAATTAAGAGTGCCCGCATTTCCTCCTGTATAACCACCGCCACCGCCAGCGAGGTCTGAACCACCACCACCGCCAGCCATACCACTGCCACCATCGCCGCCATTGTACGCACCACAATGAGGCCCGCCAGTAGAGATACCTGTCAAACTGACTTGCCCACCACCACTTGTCCCGCAATTATTAAGGTTGCTACCAGCTCCGGGACTATTAAATCCGCCGCCACCAGCACCATAACCTTCACCGTTACTGCCACCGTTACCCGTGCCATATAATGTCGCACTGCCGCCTAAGCCAGAGTTGAGGGTGAGACGAGTATCCGTTCCAGCCGCCGTTCCACCTGCTGCAAGTAGGAGTAAAGTACCTGTGCTCATATTGATAGCACCCGAACCTGCGCCACCGCCACCGCCGCTACCAATATTACCGTTGCTACCACCATTGCCGCCTTTGCCGCCAGCAATGAGTAAGATAGTGGCACAAGGATTGACCGTAAACTCACCCTTGGTGAGCGCGCCTGTGCTGCCTAATATTGTTGTACCACCCAAATAAGAGATAGCATTGCCGCCGCCGCCACCTGTGGCTACGATGCGGACGATTAAAGGAATATTCAAAGTGTTTGTCCACGTACCCGACGCGCCTGTTTGTCCAGTGCTGGTCAGTGATAAAACAGGAATTTGGGCGACCAAAGAAGGTGCAACCCCGATGATAAGAAATGTTAAGAAGCGGAGTCGAAGCATCGAATGTGCTGCCTGCTTAAAGGTTTGTTTTACGAAGAAGAATAGATTGATCATTGTTTTGGTTTTTAACAAATTCAAAGATACCAACCACAATATGTTTCGTTTTGTTCATAATAAGTATAAAATAATAATTTACTCATATGTTTACTTATACTTTTGATGATGAATAATGTCATGAAAGTCGCCGCTCGCACAATATCTATCACAAACTAACCCACAAATCTACCCCTAAAAAAACGGGGTTGCTCGTTCGCAGTCTCCGACTGCGGATGCCTATTTCAGGGTCTCATGACCCCCCTCAGTATCAAAAGCAAAAATCCTTTCAACACTTGTTTGAAAGGATTTTTAAGTATAACAAAGAGGCAGCAAATTATTCATAGTCAAAGATAATAAAAAAAAACCGCTGCTTTGAATTCATATTTTCATTGATTTTCAAGCAAAAAAGTAAAGAATCCAAACGGTTATCGTACTCAACAAACCTGCATAAAAAATATCGGACTGCCAAAAAGGGATCTGTTCTTTTTCTTCTTTTAAATATTTTAAAAACAAAATGCTTGTAGCCAAAGCACCCAAAATAGCTGATGACTGAGGGGTCAATATTTTGAAGAAAACAAGCAATAAAACGGGTAGTTGCAATAGAAAAAACAAACCCATTGCTCGCCATACACCACTCATTGAAACGCTCAAATCATGCTCTTTTTCAGGCTCACCTTTTCCATTAAAATATTGGCTTAATAGAACTAAAACAATCGAACCAATCATCGTCATGGCAAAAACACGATAGAGAAAATTCAACTTTTCACCAAATGTTTCTCTGAAAAAAGGGATATTCGTGAGGTGATGATTGTATAAATAATCTAAGCCGAAGCCCACTAAAGGCAGACCCCATAAAATGATAACAGCCGCTTTTGAATGCGTCTTTTTCCAAAAAACACCGCCAAAAAATGCAACGACCAAACCGGGTTTGAGATAGGAAATTTGATCTGCTAATTTGAGGAAAAAATTGTCCGAAGAGGTTGGATCATAGGTTGTAAATGATAAAATAGCCGCTAACCCGCACATAAAAAAGACGAAAATCTGTCCGAATCCTACTGTTTGACGGTCAGTTGCCGTCGGATTGATATATTTTCTATAAACATCGAATGAAAGCATCGTGGTCACTGAGTTCATCATCGAATAAATAGCAGAGAAAATGGCGCAAGTCAAACCTGCCAAAATCAAGCCCGTGAAGCCATAACCGCCAGGCACAACGGTTTCTAAAACCTTCAAAAATGTATCATCTGGCTTGACAACATTTTCTCCAAATCGGCTTTTAAATAAATAATACGCTGCTACACCAACGGCGATTGAGAAAAACGGAATCACCAATTTCAAAAACCCTGCGGCAATTGTTCCCAAACGCGCATCTCGGTCAGTAGCCGCCGCTAAAACACGCTGCACTTGGTATTGATTGGTTGTCCAATAAAAAAAATGGAGAATAATTAGCCCTGTAAATATGCCACCCCACGGCAATTTGGGATGATTGGAGGGTAAGTACAAGTGCATTTTTTGAGCCTCGGGTGCCATGCTTCTATCCAATGTCAGAAGCCCTGTCAAACCCTTTATCTCAGGTTGGCAATACATCAAAATACCCATCAGGACGATTGAAAAAATCATCAAAATCGTGAGGATATTATCTGCAATAACCACCGATTCCATACCACCAACGACTGTAAACAAGCAAGTAATCACCGCTATTATCAAAATACCCCCTAAATATGTCACCTCAAAACCGCTGCCATGAAAAAGAATACCCAAAGTTCGGCTACCAATATAAAACCCTGCAATCAACTGAATCATGATAAAAGTAATCATGATAATCGTGTAGGCTAAACGGGCGTTGGCACTGTACCGATTTTCCAAAAATTGAGATAATGTAAAGACCTCTCTTTTTCGATAAATGGGGATAAAAATATACGCCAGCATCAAAATAGCTGGCACTGCCAACACTTCATAATGGCTTTGAGCAAACCCAATCGAGTAGCCAATGCCCATCATCCCTATGATTTGCTGTGCATGGATATTGGTGCCGAATATAGACCCCGCAACGGAATACCATTTCAGCGACCGCCCCGCCATGAAATATTCTTCCGAATCTTTTTTATGAAAACTCGAATACATACTTGCCACTAATAAAAACACGAGCAAGCTGATAACAACAATGATGTCAATGGTTTGTAGTGTACTTAACATATTTAGTAGTCTTGACTGAGGGGGTGTATCATCAGCTCATCAATGACGACGTGCTTGGGTTGATTCATGATGTAGATAATGCTGTCCGACATATCTTCTGGTTTGAGCCAGTCTTTGTGGTGCTCATCGCCTTGTGGTCGGGCGTGAAACATGGTATCAACTAAGCCTGAATAGACAACCGATACTTTAATTCCGAACTTGCGAACTTCCTTACGCAAAGCTGCTGAAAAAGCATCTTGCGCAAATTTTGAAGAGCAATACAAAGCACCACCGTCAAAAACACGCTTCGCCACATCTGAAGCAATGTTGATAATATGCCCATGACCTACTGCTTTCATGTAAGGCAAAGCCGCTTTTGAAAATAAAAATGTGCCCTTCACATTCGTATCGTACAAATCTGACCATTGCTCAGCGGTGTAACTTTCGGTAGTACCAAAAACACCATAACCAGCATTGTTAATGAGGAAATCAATGCCCCCGAAGGTATCATTCATCATTTTCATAGCAGTATTGGCTAAATTTTCATCAGCCACGCTGCCTGCAAAAACAAGGCATTTTGAACCCATCGCTTCTATTTCTGCTTGAACTGCCTTCAATTCTGCTTCGCTTCGGGCAACGATGCCAACATATGCTTTATGTTCCGCTAACGCAAGGGCTAATACTTTGCCGATGCCTTTTGAGGCTCCTGTGAGAAGCACGACTTTTCCTTCTAATGTCATATTTTATTGATTTTTAATTATTTAACTTTTAAATTTTGCATTTAATATTTTGCGGTTTTACATTATTTTTTGCTCAAATACTGAGGGGGTGTTTTGAACCGCAAAATGTAAAATATTAAATGTAAAACCGCAAAATATTAATCAAATTTTTACCAAAGCCTCAATTCACCATGCGTCAAAGGTGTGACAGGTGTAGTTTTAGGCGTTCTGCCTTGCAAAACCGATAGTTTTTCATTGGGTAAATGTGGTAAAACATGTTTGCCAAACAATTCACATTCTTCCAAAAGTGGATAACCCGAAAGGATAAAAGATCGAATGCCCATATCCATATATCGATTCATTTTCTCTAAAATTTGCTCGGGCGTGCCGACTATTGCCCCTGCACAACCTGAACGCGCACGCCCAATGCCCGTCCATAGCATGGGTTCAATAAAATCATCAGGATCGGCATTTTTTCTCAATTCATCTTGCCGCAATACGCCTGCTGATTGGGAATCTTGCGTCCGATTTTTTAATTTATGGGCTACTTCTATATCAAATTTAGACATTAAATGCTTGGTATAGGCTTTGGCTTCTGCCTCTGTCTCACGCACAATGACATGAATACGAAGCCCGAAATCAATGACTCGTCCATGTTTTTCAGCGCGTTCGCTCATGTTTTGCATGGTGGCGTAGATATTCTCTTCGGGTTCGGGCCACATTAAAAACACATCACAATATTTTGCACACACCTCCATCGACCCTGGCGAAATGCCGCCGAAATACAATAAAGGTCCTCCATTTTGTTGATAAGGCTTGACAGGATCAGCCGCTAAATGGATATTATAAATCTCGCCATCGAAGTCAATTCTATCTTGTGTCCAAGCTTGTTTGAGTATTTCGATGACTTCGCCACAGCGTTTATAGCGCATTTCAGGGTTTTCTTTCAAGCCCGGTAAATCGGAATTGATAATATTGACTGTCAAACGACCTTCTAAAATATGGTCGAGCGTAGCCAAATGCCGCGCTAACATGGGTGGGTGAATCTCTCCTGTGCGGATAGCCGCGAGCATATTGATGTTCTTCACCTGCGGCGCCATTGCTGCTGCAAAAGGCAAGACCTCCTGTCCTACCACATAAGAAGAGGGCAGCAGTATATTTTTAAAGCCTAAACTATCGGCAGTGGTCATAATATCGTTGCAATGTGCAAAATTACTGCGTCGAGAAGGGTCAACAGTGCCTAAAAATGCGGTATCGCCGCCACAAAGGTCATCAAACCAAGCAATTTCAGCGATGCGGTCAAGGGTTCTTATTTTTACAGGGTGAATGGGTTCTATTAGCATATTTTTTTAAATCAAAATGAATTATTTATACTTTTTACCTTGAAATATGGTGCGTTTCGCTCCATCAAGTCATAGACATGACTGAGGGGTGGCTTTAGGCTGGCGCGAAAATAAAAAAAGCTACCCATTTCAACAGGTAGCTTTTGTTTTTTTTATTAATCAGCCTTATCGATTGATAATCACTTTCTCCGTCTTCACATCCTCGTTCACTTGCATCCGCACGAAGTATAAGCCGGGCGACCAATCACCGCACTTCACTTCAAACACTTGATTGCCTTCGTTGACTGTGTAGTACAATTGTTTTTGAATGCTGCCTTGCGCATTGAAAATAGTAAACTCTGCTTTCGCTGCTTGTTCGGTGGCTATTTCAAAATTGATGCTTTCTTGGGCAGGGTTGGGATAGATGCGGTAATTGAATGATGCCATCGCAGTGGGTTCTATCGGCTTCACAACATTGGGCTTTTGCAAGGCTTGGGTATTGTTGCCGTTGGCACATTGCGTTTCGCCTGATTGCACCAGTTTGTAACGAATTCCGTCTTTCACCAAGCAAACGTGCATCCGCTTCTTTTGTCCATTGGTGAACATATATTGGCAAGGGTCGTTGGTATTGTCCATAAAATTCATGCTCATTACTACGGGATTGCCATCGCAGGTGCTGACGTGGCGGTAATCTACGCAGCCGAGCGTCGGGGCGTTTTGAATGGGCGTATCATCCACGTAATCATCGCCGCATTGTTTTGTTTCTGACCATAATTCATAGACATTCAGATAGCTGCCCAATAAATGGGTCAAAGTTTTGCCTTCGGTATATGGGAAATCTTTATCGCTGGTGCTCTTTTTGCCAAAATACCGCGCATCTATCACAATCCCATCAGTCATGACGGGTCCAGCGGGCATTTGAGCGTAGCCGCTGATGCTATCGGGGAAGCTCACCACCCAAATATTCAGATACTTTTCACTATCCCAAATCGTACTGCCCCCAGTGGTAGCGGATTTCATTTTATCGTCGGCAAGCCATTGGCTTACGGATGTTGGCACAGTCAGAATGCCCGTTGTGGTTCTGCCTGTTGGGTCTTTGGATGCCAAACAGAAAGATATTTTGGTATCCAAAGCATTTTTATCGGAGAATTTCTCTTTGGAATCCGCTTCGTGTTTTTCGATTTTCACCGTTTGGCGGAAGTCTTTGCTGCTGATAGCTAATTGGTTTTTGACATCGCTTGCTGAGGGCAGAGTTCGGGTATCCGTTCCTGCTTTGTACAAGATATGCACCACTACGGGGATAATTACCTCCTGTGGCAAATCCAAAACAGTCCCGTGCTGCGAGGCGAACTCCATAAAGGCGCGGCGGCTTGCCATCTCTCTATCCAGCTTCAAAAGCCGTTCATGATTTTGTTGAGTATAGTAATGACGTGGCGTTTTAGGCAACAATAGTCTGTCGCCACTTCTGCCTTTGCCGCTGCTTTGTGCTATCAGCAGGTTGGGTAGTAATAAAAGTAGGAGGTATAGTATTTTCTTCATGGTTGAATTGTTTTAATTGTAATTTTTAAAAAAGGTTTATCTTTGTTAAGATTTTGAAATATATTTCTCTTATAACACTTCAATTTTCAAATAAATCAGCTGTAAAATATGACACTTACCATTGAATTAGACAATATTGATGCTTACCAATGGCTCTTAAAGCTCTTAAAAAAACGCAATGTCAATTTTCAATTGGTTGAAAGTAATGACGTGAATAATCCTATTATTAAAAATCGCCTACATGCCAAATACGTTGACAATGGAGAATGGGCTAAAATGGATGATGATGAACGTCAAGACGCTGTTTTACTCGAACAGATGATTTATGATAAAGAACAACCCTCTGAGGGTTATTTGCCAGAATCAGATACCAAGCAATTTTTAGCTGACCTCAAAAACGGATTCAATGCGCCTAATCATTAGTAATCGCTACATTAGGGAGATGCGGAATATCAATCGTGTTACACAATATCAAGCTGCTGAAGCACTTGAACAACTCCAAAACGCACAAACCTTTTCGGACATCCTACATTTAAAATCGCTTAAAGGTCATCCTAATTATTATCGCCTTCGTGTTGGCAATTATCGAATTGGACTTTACTGGGACGGGGAAACTTTTTACGCTGAAAGAATTGGATCCCGAGGTGATTTCTATAAAAATTATCCCCCTAATTAAAACTGGCTATTCCAAGTCTTATTTAAACTACCCACAAGTTCAGACAAGCTTTATCGTTGCCCCGAATATCGTAGGTCAGCTTTTCATCATACCGATTGCCTGATGATACTGCCTGAAGTGGCAATATCAGAATATATCGCTTTGGTCATCCTATTTTCTGAATCGTATTTGAGCGTATAAGCCTGTCTCTCTCGTCCTCGCACTTGCCAAACCACTTGCGAAATATTGCCGCCATACTGAGGGGTCACGCTTGTGCCGCTTGGTTTTTGCTGTTTTTATTATGTCAAAGAACTTTTTGTTTCGCTTTTGAAATTTAATAATACCCTGTGCCAGCGGGTCATTTATTCATTGGTTTAAAGCAATATAAACAATTATGAAAGGAATAAATTGATTTATCCCCTAAATCATAATATTCTCTTTCTTCATTTTGCTTAGGCCCAATATCAATTTCTACACCGTAATAGTTGTAAGAATATCTTTCTAAAATATTCCTTTCTTTAAGATTATACATTAATACATCTTTGTAAGTAGCTTTTTTAAATATTGATTTGTCATCAATAATTGCCCAAGCAGGCTTATTTACAACAATTTCATTATCAAAACCATATAGTACTGTTAATTCCTTTGAAGCAACTATGTATGCTTTTAGGAAATAATGAGAGCTCGTCATTGGGTCGCCACAATATCTTAATATAATTTTTTTATTATTAAAAATATATGTGTACCAATATTGATAGCAGCCTTCAATTTGAGTATTATAAATATTAACCCAAGCCCGACCATCATAGTTATAAGTCAAATTAAATCGCCCTTCATTACAACATGGAATAGAAATAGTTTTCCTGTCTGGACCTTCAATAGTTACTTTAATTAAAGTGCTATCATCACTCGTTACTCGTTGTGGATTTATTCCTTCCAAATTAAATTCATTGAAATCAGAATAATACTCAATTTTATAGCTATTCACTTTTTTTTCAAAACACGAAAAGTGTATGATTGGTAAGCAGAAAATTGAAATAATAATTAATTTTACATTTATCATTCTTCTTTTTTGATTTCTTGAGGAATTTTAAATGCGATACCCCTCTCTGTAAAATATACTTTTTCCACAGAGTATGTCATAGGTGTACCATTAATAACTTTTGTAAAGTGCCAAACCCCATATTTTGCTGGCATCACAGAATTATAGTGATTACGATCCGTTTGACTCATTGCAGAGTTAGTATTTATGTCCTGTATGTAAGGATTTGATGAGCTGAAGGACGATTTACCTACTATTGTAACACCTTCATTTGCCCATATCAATTTGCCTGTTGCTTTAGCAAGGCTCTGCATAAGTTCTTTCCCTCCATCCTTAAATCTACCAGCAAAACAAGCTAATAATATAATATCGCCTTTTACTAAACTACCTATTTTTTCTAAATTGGGGTCATTTTTGATATTGCCATTCTTATTGTCATATTGAATATTACCAATATCAAAACTTGATTCGTTATAAGTACCATGACTAACAATAAATAGATGTTCGATTTCAAATTTAGGATCTATATATGTTAACAACTGATCAAGAGCATTTTGCGAGTCTAAAACTGTTAAAACTTTAATTCCTGCTGCTCTCATTGCTTCCTCAATACCATCTAAACCATGATCAGGTGTAACTAATGCTACACTAACCTTTGTTTTGTCTCCATCTCCTGTCTTTTCAGATTGTCCATTAGATTCAACATGCAATGCCCCGCCCACCATACTACCGTCAGTAGCCAAAGCACTTGTATTTCTGGAGGTTGTTCCATCGTTAGAATACATCCCATTCGGGTCTATAAACCGCATCGGGTTATTCATGCCATAGTGGTAGGGTGACATTGATTGATACGCTTCCGCCATCGGGTCAAATGTACTCCATCGCAATGTCGCGGGGTCATACATACGCGCCCCATAATCACTCAAGCCCAGCCCAAAATCATCATTCAATTCCTTCCCATTGTACATATATTTATTGTCCACTACTGAGGGGGTATTGTACCAAACATTTTCCATCGCCATGCCGAAGGCGTAATAATGATTCTCTTGCGTCACTTCGCTGGATTCAGGTGCGCCGCTTTGAGTTATCACACCATTATTGTTTTTATCGCAAAACATGAGGCGAGTATTGCCTAAGTGGTCTTTCATGGCATATTCGTACATTAATGTGCCACTGATGGTTGTGATACGCCCTTCGGCATGGTATATCGCTTCTAAAATGCCATTGCGGTATTCTATTCCACCGACATAATCCTGCGTGTATTGTGTCGTGCCACTCTGAACGACTGTTTTACGGAGTTTATTACCGCCTGCATCGTATAAGAAATTGATAGTACGGTTATTGGTAAAAGTAATCGTCGTCGGCAAATTGAGATGATTATAAGCAATATTGGTAATCGCTTTATTCGGGTCAGCAGTCATATTGCCGTTATTATCGTAGCTGTATGTACTGCCATTCGCTGCCGTTTTAAAACCTTTGGTCAAGTCACTATAATCCGTTACAGTTTGCAACTGATTTTTAGGATTGTGGTCAGATGCCCCATAATTGTACGTCAAATTATCTATTAATCCCCAAGTGCAAGAGCCATTCAAGCCCCAACGCTGCAAAGTTTGAATATTGCCCCGAATATCGTAGGTCAGTTTTTCATCATACCGATTGCCTGTAATACTACCCGAATTGGCAATATCGGAATAAATCGCTTCCGTCATCCTATTTTCAGAATCGTATTTGAGCGTATAGGCTTGCTTTTCCCGACCTTTCACTTTCCAGACCACTTGCGATATATTGCCGCCATACTGAGGGGTCACGCTTGTACCGCTCAGTTTTTGCTGTTTCCATTATGTCAATGAACTTTTTGTATCGCTTTTGAAATTTAATAATATCCTATGCCATCGGAGGTACAATGTTAATTTTTTAAATATTCTCTAATCAATTCACATAGTGTATAAGTTGCTCTTTGAAGCAGTTGGTTTTCGTCTAAATCTTCACTATCTCTAATTTCAGGATTAGAACAATATGCATCAACATCACTTGATAATATTGCTAATAATTCGTATATTATTATAGAATAGTGGAATGTATCACTTTTATACATTTGTAAATATTTTGATTCAAATTCGAGACTATCTATATGCATACTAACATAATCACTTATTAGTAATAAATACTTCTCTACTTCTTGGCTTTCTAGCTTATTCATTTTTTATTTTTAAAATTGAAATGCTTTTGTTAATATATCCGCAACTTGATTAAGTGTTAATTTCATTCCTGTAATAAATTCTCCTGTTCGAGTAGTTATTACATTTAATCCTGTTTCTGAATTTAAATAGAAATTAACAGGGTTATTTGAATTTCGATAAGTACCTTGAATCATCTGAGTACCCTCATCTTTTATATGTTTTTTTAATGCTTCAAGAAATTTTTCAAAATTTCTTGGATTTGCATTTCCTTCAACTCCAAAATCAATTGCATGTTTGAACTTTTTTTCTAATTGTCTGGTTAGAGCTTTAAATATATTTTTTCTATTACTTTTCAAAAGAGTCTTAGCTGTTTCTTTAAATACATATCTACCTGCTGGTTGTGCTAATTCTCCAATTCCCATAGTAAACGCAAATGCAATAACAGAAGCTGAAATTTCTCCTATATCGTCCGCAGTTTCACCAACCAATTTTGCTTCATTCAAATCACCTTGCCTTTGTTCATCTGTTTTATAAGGGTTTTGGAAGCTATTTTGAGGAATACCCATTCGTCTATCAAAGAGACTCTCGGTTGCTAATATATAAGCATTGGTTCTGGGTGCATTTTTAACAAGCCTTTTAGCTGTAACAACAAGAGTAGGTAAAGTACCACCGTCTTTATCTTTTTTATCATCATCTGGACCTAAACCCATAAAATCTATATATGTAATAGGGTTATTTGCAGCGTAAGTATATGGATTTTGGTTTTCATAAATTTCAGACAATGGATCAACAGTAGCAAATCTACCAACCGCAGGATCATACATTCTAAACCCATAGTCATTCCACCCCAAACCAAAATCATCATTCAATTCCTTACCATTGTACTGATATTTTGAGTCCAATACTGAGGGGGTATTGCACCAAGTGCCTTCCATGTTCAAACCAAAAGGGTAATAATGATTCTCTTGTGTTATTTCATTGCTCTCTTGCGTAGAACTGATTGTTATTTTGCCATCTCCATCTTTATCACAAAACATAAGCCTTGTATTACCCAAATGGTCTTTCATAGCATATTCGTATTTCAATGTGCTATTCACATTCGTAATGCGTCCTTCAGCGTGAAAAATAGATTCAAGCGTTGTCACATTCGACGAATTAGTGCGGTATTCAATACCACCTATATAATCTTGAGAATAAAGAGTTGCACCGTCTTGAAGTATCGTTTTACGCAACTTATTACCCCCTGCATCATACATAAAATTAATAATTCGATTATTGGTAAAGGTAATAGTTATAGGCAAATTTAAGTGATTATAACTAATACTTGTGATGCCTTTATTCGGGTCAACTATCATATTGCCGTTGTTATCATAGCTATAAGTGCTACCATTGGCTTCTGTTTTAAAACCTTTTGCTAAATTGCTATTTTCTGTTATAGATTGCAATTGATTTTTAGGGTTATGGTCGGATGCTCCGTAGTTGTATATTAAATTATCTATTAATCCCCAGGTCGGATTTACAGCACCTGCTATACTCGTCAATCCGTAGCGTTGAAGCGAATTGATATTACCTCTTATATCGTAAGTCAATGTTTCATCATAACGCCCACCTGTAACTGTACCCGAATTGCTAATATCAGAGTACTTCGCAGCAGTCATTCTACTTTCAGCATCATAGCTAAATGTATAGGCTTGTTTTTCTCTACCTCGCACTTGCCATACTATTTGCGAAATATTGCCGCCATACTGAGGGGTAACAGTTGTACCACTCGGGGCATATACAGCTACTGGATTTTCATACTTTAGTCCGATAGAAAGTAAATCATTATAATCCAAAGTATTTGAACTTGGATCATATTGATTAACCGCAGGTAGATTTCCTATGGCATTGGCTGTTGGTACTGCTGGAACAGGGATATTAATACCCGTCAACCAACCCAAGCTATTATAGGCATAGTCCACTTTTTGCAGATAATTTAAAGACCCTACTTTACCCATCCACTTAGTTTGCAACTGATTTTTAACATTATAATCATTGTACGATAATATTTGCATAGGCATGGCATCCAATTGATGTTTCATTTGCTTTAAACGCAAGCCATTGTCATAATCATTGGTTTCTACAATCGTTCGAGTGGTAGAGGCATTGGGTTTGTGGGTTCTTGTTCTGGTCAAGATATTATCTGCCAAATCGTAAGCAATGGCTATTTTTTCACTGAAATTAGTCGCTGTAATGGCTCCGCCTGGCGAATAGAGTTGATTGTTGCTAAACGCATTATTCAAACGTCCATAACCATCATATTGCATAAAAGATTCTAAATAAGTGCCGAAATAGTTTTTGGTTCTAATCGGTTTGCCTAATTCTGTTCCTGCTACGATGCTATAATCCGTCGTCGTCAGGGTAGAAGATAAAGTTGGATTGTACGTTGTGCCATTGATAGATGTACTGGTGGCAAAGCCTGTTGCCGAAGGACGACCATAATCATCATATTGAGTGGCTAACCATTGCCCCAGCGATGATTGCTTGCCATCTTGCATCAAAACCATCTGATTGCGCGCATTGTATTGGATATTGATAGGGGCAATATCAGGTAATTGTTTCTGAATCATATTATCATTCACATCGTAGAGGTATGAATAATCCAGATTGGGTGCGTAAAACCATTCTCTCCAATGATTGCGCGGTGTATAGACTTTATTTAAACGGTCTTTATCATCAAAACTATAAATCATATAGTGCCCACCCGCCGCATTGTTCTGTAATTTGACGGTGAATACTTTGCGTCCTTTTTTATCGGTATAGACTTTCATGAGCCGACCATCGGGGTCAGTCGTGATGGTTCTATTCAGTGTATTAGCAGGAAAAAAAGCCGCCCCTGTATTGTCATACGCTTCATTACTGGCATTCGTGCCATAAGTTGTGGTCGTTGGAAGCCAACCCGGCGGCGTTACAATGCTTGTTCTACTGAGGGGGGATGCCTCGTATTCTACTTTTGTAAAAGGTTGACCCGAAGGTACAGTATTTATAAAAGACCCTGTTGTTTGGGTACTTTCAAACGGGTCATATTTAAGTGACTCCCGTCCTTGATTATCATATGCCACTGTAGAAATAACGTCTTTCATATTCGGGGAGTTCGTCACCGCCACGCTTTGAATCGGGCGACCCAATCCATCCATATATTGCCGAATGGTTTTGTAAGTGGTATTATTGCTCAAAGTACCGCCAATGACGGCTGTGAAAGTTGTTTTGGTTTCAATCCAACTTTTACCAAATTGCGTCGGGTCTTTGTAAGTATAAATGTAGCTTGTAGAAACCGCCCCATTTCTGGCACTCGCTGTTTTTAAACGTTGCAAGTGGTCGTAATCGTAGGTGACAAATTGACCGTCTTTATCTATGATTTTATTGACTAATCGGGTATTGGGGCGATATTCATATTGCCAAGTAAAGCCTTTGAATGTTCTGGTTTTGATTAAGCCATTGGTTTCCCAAGTGTATTTTTCAGTGGCATTGGTTTCAGTGGCATTTTCCCAAGCTCTGAGGTTGATACTGAGGGGTTTGCCGCGTGTCATATCAAATTTGGTGATAGTGCCTTCGAGTTCCCAACCGCTATTCGTTCCAAATACTTGTGCTGTACCGTTGGCATCCCAAGTCATTTTATATTTATAGAACTGATAAGGGTATGGAAAACTATTGGTGGCACTGGTCGTTGGCAGACCTGATGTATTGTCAAAGAAGTAATTTTGCGTTCTTGAGCCATTAATTTGTACACCTGCGACAGTAGTAATCACTTCTACAGGGTCAGCAATAATATTCAATTGCTTTAATTTTATGGCTACGGGGTCTGCATTATAATCTGTATGCGTGATATATTTATTGGTTGTGACAGTGGTCTTGCCATCACTATTGGTCATTGAGGTCGTTAAAGGGAATAAGGGTTGTGTGGCATCGGTGCTATAAGTGTAATTGATTGTTGTGGCTACACCATCTAAGGTTTCTGTTGTAGATTGTAATCTATGTGGTGTAAAGGTTTTTATTTGATAATCCGTTGAAAACAGAGCCGATAAACTGCCACAATCAGGGTCTTGGGGCGGATAAGGCGTAGGCAAGTAGGTTTTTATCGCTTTTCTAATTTTCCCGATACTGTTAATAGAAGTCTCTGGGTATCTCTGATTTGAGGTCTCTTTGAGCACATTTCCCGATGCAGAGATAATTTTGAAATTAGCGATTTCTCCATTTGATACAATGGCATCAAGCGGAGGTGTTGGATATGGTAAGTTACTGGGGTTAAGCGGTATTGATATGTAAAAATTGAACAGTTTTGTCCCATTTCCTGCATTATATCCGTTTCCGCTTTGAGTTTCTTTGACAAAACTGTATCCAATATGATTGCCTTCAAAGGTATAAAGGGGCACGATGCTTTCATCATTAAAAGTTCGTACATCGCCCGACCCTGTTATACAATAAGTGGATGATACAATATTATAAGTGCCATAATTCGAATATTTAGGAAATCGCAGTTGCCGACCACTTGAAACAGCGGTATTATTAGGAAAATTGTAATCATACTGCTTGACAATGTCATTGGCTGCTGAAACACCGTCGTTGGTTCTGATTTCTTTTATCCTCAAGCCGCCTATTTTTTTATTAATAGGCACCCAGGGTTGATTGTAAATTTCGAATGTTCCGTAGCCACTTTCTACATATAATTCAAATTTGTAACTTTTACCTGCTTGCAAGCTACCGAGCATATTTAAAGACTGGGGAGGAGTATTATAATATGACTGACCACTGTTTAGAGAAAAGCCATAACTGCCTATATATGCCCCAGTTATTCCATCATAGACATAGATATAGTTAGAAATATTATAGTTGTTGTTGCATAAATCAGTAGGTGGATAGGAGCCATTTACAGGCTTCACTAAATTCATTTTAAATTGACCAGTATTGATATCTTCTTGTGTAATTGTATAATATGCATTTGTCGGAATATAAGTACAACAAGCAGAATTGTATGGGCTGGAGCAATTCGCCAAATTAAAAACGGTAACAGGTGCCGATTGCTGCGATACAGAAATCGTGTTGGCTTCGTAAGAAAACGTTGTTTTGCCCCCTGTAGGGAAAGTAATATCTGTCAGAACCCCTTTTTTCATTTCGGTTTCGTTGGTTTCTCTATCAGAAGTGCCATAAGAATAGCCATTATTGGTAGTCGGTGGCATATTGACCAAAGTTGTTTCGTTTTGGGTTGCGCCGTTGTAAAACCCCCAATGATCAATGGCTTTACTGACTCGATGGGCTAAAAAATTGCCATCGTAAGCAAAAATGTAAGGCGGATTCACGATAGACCCGTCACAACTTTTTTGCGTGACGGATTCTAATTTCAATTTTTTTGATAAAGAAAAACCTGAGTTGATGGCATCTTGAAAATAAGTATAAACAAAATCAAATTTTTGGCATCTGTCGCCTGTTACTATTTCTATTTTATCAAGTGATTTGGCTCTTTCAGTACTCAATGTAAGTCCCTGTCCATCGTCAAGGTCATTTCTGATATTGGTAGCCACAAAATTTACAGTACCTGTCAACGAACTGTTTGTTATTTGTATAAGTTTTTTACCACTCAAATAAGTCTTTAAAGTTGGGTGATATGAATCGACTTCAAAAGAGCCAGAATTCTGCACACCCGACGAAGGGAAACTTCCGCCAAAAATATTGTATTTAGTTGAAGCATTATTCAAATAACTATAACCCTCATCGGCATAGGACAAATTGATTTTGTACTTCTTATCGGCAGACTCTATTTTTAAAAGATACCAACTTGACACATAAGCATCTGAACTGGCTTGCCCCTGCATCAAGGTTTTTTCCCATGCCGTTGTATAGTTTATGCCATCGGCATTTAAAAATCTACCAAAAATATAGCGTGTTCCATTAGGTGCTATTAAAGTAAAACCTTTTAAATCTGCATCTATTTCTAATTTTAAATCCTGTTTGGGGATAAATTGGGCATTGTGGTCTTTATCTATATAAAATTTACCTGTATAACCACCTACATTAAAGGAAAACAAATCAGGTTCTCCATCAATAGTACCGTTTGTAATATCTTGAGTGACATATCCATCTTGATTATTGATTCTTGTTTCCAAAAGAGTCGCTGTATTAAAATAGCCATTGGCATGTTCATCATATAAACCTTGAACCGTTCTTGAAATAATTCCGCCCGCATTCAAACTCCATCCTGCACCTACCCAAGATGCCATTTCTGCTACTTTGATACCCGAAGCATGATAACTTAAAGAAATGGGCAAACTCAAAGAACCCTCTTGAACCGTATAAATTGGAATTGAAATATCGGGAACACCCGTAAAATTACCGACAGAGTAATCACCATATTTGCCCAATGATGCTGCATTAGGCGCAGGCATTGCCACATCTTTTGTATAATTATTAACAGGTTGAGCTTTAAGCACGATATTTTGTAATGAAACAAAAAATATAAAGATTGCTACTTGCTTAAAAGACAGAATATGGGCGAAGTTGCGAAGTTGCGAAGTTGCGAAGTGTTGTACAGGGTCATAGATTTAATGTTTTTACGTTTTGGAAAAAAATGATAACGTTGCAATGATAGAATAAAAAAAATAAAACAACAAATCATTAACATATCGAAGATTATAGCATATTTTTTATGAAAATTTATGTTTTTACTGAGGGGGATTGTGTAGGTTTAGTAAACGCAAAATTATTTTTTTGAAAAAATAATTTTGCGTTTACTAAACCTACACAATCCTACACAAATAGAAAAAGGCAATCAGCTAATCAAAGCTCACTGCCTTTTTCTTTGGTTATGAAGAATAGGCTATAACCAATTACCCATTACCTATTACCTATTACCCATCAATCAAGAGACCATAATCCCCACAGGCAAAGTCCAATCGCTTTTGAGGCTATCTGGACCCAATGTGCAAACTTGAAATTCATATCTGGTATCGGCTTCAAGTTCATTGAATACAAACTCACCTTTAGAGTTGTAGTTGCCATTTTTCCAAGCGGTTTCTTCTTTCTTTTTGTGTTGAATAGCATAATTGAGGGCATTAGCCACTTTTTCCCATGTCAACATGACAGAGCCTGATTTATCCAAATTCTTCACTTTAATATTTGTAGGCATATCCACTTGTGTAACAGCCGGTTTGCTATCTCCTTTTGTTTTGCGCGCCTCAAACCCGGCGTCTGTAATAACGCGTGCATTATCGTCGGCTAAAATTCCAGTTAAAGTTGCTACAACTACCAATTGCTTGATCAAAATTTCGCGGCAATCTTTTTTAGCATCCTTACGGTCTATGCCACCCAATACGGCATTGGCTATGGCTAAAGTGAAAGCAGCGGTTTTGGGTTGGAGGTCATCGTAGTAGGTTTTTAAAGTGATATACTGTGCGTCAGCGGTCATGCGCTGGAAAACAGTATTTGAGAAAGACACTAACTCACCGTCAGGGAGTTTTTTAAAGGCAATCGAAGCTTGTGCTGTCATTGGACTAAAGATTTTGAAATTAAAAAATAATTTTTTAAATAAACGTATGATTTTATTTCATACTTCATCTCTAACAAACGGCAGCCTTTCAGAAAAGATACATTTTTAATTAAATAATTTTATTTTTAAAAAATTATAATCAGAAATGACTTAGCGATAACTATTTTTAGAAAATTATAATCAGAAATGACTTTGAAATAACTATTTTCAGAAAATTATAGTCAGAAATGACTTGACGATAACTATTTTCAAAAAATTATAATCGGAAATGACTTTGAGATAACTATTTTCAGAAAATTATAGTCAGAAATGAGTTTGTGATAACTATTTTCAGAAAATTATAATCAGAAATGACTTTGTGATAACTATTTTCAGAAAATTATAATCAGAAATGACTTGGCGATAACTGTTTTTAAAAAATTATAATCAGAAACGAGTTTGAGATAAC
>JAYTUY010000068.1:0-28101 GCA_043744275.1 Saprospiraceae bacterium | reverse complement strand
ACCTTCGAGGTTTTAGAAACCTCGAAGGTTTATTTTGCTGATTATCAACATTTTATAAAATAATTGAAAGTGACGATTATTTAAGGCAACCTACTTATCTAAGAATTTGTGAAACTTTAATAGTATTATTCGAGTCATTCACTTACTTCACCACAACCCGCACCCTATCCAAATTTTGAATCCGTGCAAAAGGCGTTTCCGCATCACCGTCTCTTTGTGAAGCGACTCTTAAAGTTGGGAAATAAGTACCCGATTTTGTGAATTTATACGATATTTTGAAGGTAACATGACCTGTTTTTTTATCGACAGAAAGGCCTTTCGTTTGTATTGGAAAAGTACCTTTTCCTTCAAAATCCCATTCTGCGGAAACAACTTTACCTGTATTTTGTGGTACATCAACTACTGCCGTAAATGTAATTGATTTACCTATTTTAACTTCGGCTTTTTTACTGCCTTTTATAGTTAAATCAACAATCGGCTGAATCCCTTTGCGCTCTGTTGCTTTTGCGGAAACAATCACTTGTCCTTCCTCAATTTTGTAATTGGTAGAATTGGGTGGCGTTACACCTTTCTCACACCAAGCACTCAAATCACGCAAAGCCTGTTGTAAAACGCCTAAATAACTGACCGTTTTGGTCGGATATTCTTGTTTCGATAAATCGCCATGCAAAGCACGGTCGGTGTACCACAATCTTAAATTGTCGTCCGTTTTATCACCCAAATTGGCTTTAACCATGTCTCGATAAAAATCGCCTTGCCAAGCAAAGGCTTCTCTATCCCAAAGCGAACAGAGTAAAATCATTTTACCTTTAAACTTGCCCGTTGGTAAAACTCCTGCTGCGCCTCTGGTAAATAAAGGACCTATCAAAAATGGTCTTTGTGGATAAATCGGTTTCCCTTCGGTATCTCTAAATTGGTCCCAAACTTTATATTCTTTGCTGGGTACTTGGTGACGGTGGTAAGTTTGAACTGCCAAAAAATTAGAATTATCAATAAAAACGTCATCACCTACTTTTATTTGGGCTAATATAGCAACATCAACGGGTCCAAAAATAACTTTATCACGCGAAATACTGGCTAATTGAATGGTTTTTCCAGCCGCCGCGCCCGATTTTATCACCAAGTCGCCGCCCATAAAATTGACAACGGGCAATACATCTTCTATCTGAAACGCTACGGGCATTTGACCTCCTACACCTCCTATACTTTTCCAAGCCAAATCTGCCGAACCCCGTTCTCCTACTGAGGGGGCATCTTTTAAACCCAATTTTACAGCTTCGTCAATGGCGATGCTTGCTTCTATTTTACTTGCTTTTTGAAGGCGTGCTTTCAAAAGTGATTCGGTAGGCGTTGCGCCCAAATAGCCTTTTGTTTTCCAAAAATCATCAAAAAACTTGCCGTCTGCCATACGCATACCTTGATAAAGGGCTATAAAACCATGAATACCCATTGTTTTGTAGCCAAACCACGATTGTGGCGGAAAACCTAATTTGGTCGCTTCCGTCAAAGCCGCTTTCTCCTCTTCATTCAAACCTGCGTACATATCGCCACTTCCACCCGCATCAACGGCATCAATAATTTGGGGTAATTTTTTATCCAAAATCCGCATAGCGTTCATTCGAACTGAAAAAACATTTGGAATTGCCATAGGCGAACCCAACACGTAAGGCGCAACGCCGTCCCATACCCCCTCAGTATTTTCGATGCTACCAATCGTCCGATACGCGCCACCGCTTCCGCCGAAGGCATAACCGTAAGTCCGATGCGTTCCAAAAAGATGATTAGCTACAATTTTTGAAAACGAAGCCGTTGCAGCATTGGCACGAAACGCCCCAATCGTCGCGTCATTTGCCATTGGTTTTGAAAAATCAACTTTTCCTCCGCCATTTGTTTCAATAAAATATGCCCCACTGCTGATAGAAAAACCTATTTTATCATCTTCACCCGTTGCCCCTTGCGACAAATATTCATTATCGGGAAAAGGTGTGATATATTGAAAAAAACGACCTTGATACGCTTCTTTTATTGGAAAATAAAGTGAAAAACGAGTTTCTGTTCCTTTAAAACCACCATGTACGTAACGGTGTTTTACGGGCGTTTCACGCCATTCGTCCACGTCAATAAAAGGCGTTTTGAAAAGGGTGTCTTTTGTTGAAAAGGCTTGAGCCAATTCGGTGCTTTGTTGCGGCAAATTGTTTTGCGCTTGTACCGTAGCGGTGTAGCATAAAAACAAACACAATAAGGCTTTAAAGCCTTGTCGAAGCGTGGGCAATAAATTTGGTCTCATATTTTTATAAAATTGAATTTAGGAAAGGATATTTCAGAATTAATTTACCAATAAAACAAAGGTATAAAAAAATAATTTTTATACTTTACATAAAAACAAAGCACCTTATTTGTATAAAATCAGATGAAATACCTTTTGTCACCTATGTTGGACTCTTTTATGGTAGCTTGAATTGGAGGGGTATGCAATTGCAACCTTCTCTACAAAACCCTGTCTATCCCTTAGATTGATATAAAAAGATTGGCACAAGCCAATTTTTTTTAACATCAAATACGAAAATATTCGTACCTAATTATTTTTCTCACCTTAAAATCAACGAATGATGAAAGAGTTGCGCCTATTTTACAACCTATTTTTTATCTTCTTTGCCCTTAATCTGTCGGCACAATCCATTTCAGGTGTTGTCAAAGACAATGCAGGTGAAAAAATGGAATTCATCACTGTTTTGTTGCTGAATGTTAAAGACTCGTCACTCGTCAAAGGTGCGATAACCGATGTTGAAGGCAAATATCAACTGATGCCTATTGCTTTGGGACGCTATTTTGTTTCAGCAAGTGGTATTGGTTTCGCTAAAACAAATACACAACCCTTTGATTTTAAAGGAGATACGTATTCCATTGAGCCGATTGTGCTTAAAAAATCAACCACCGAACTCGATGCGGTAATGGTGACAAGTACAAAACCATTGATAGAAATTCAAGCCGACAAACTCGTTGTTAATGTCGAAGGCAGTATCAACTCAACGGGCTTAAATGCTTTGGAATTGTTGCAAAAATCGCCCGGTGTTCAAGTTGACCAAGACGATAACGTCGCAATTGACGGCAAACAAGGTGTTAAAATTTATATTGATGGCAAGCCTTCGCCGCTTTCAGGGCGTGATTTGGCGGCTGTTTTAAAAAGTATGCAATCATCGGACATTGAAGCGATTGAAATTATTACAAATCCTTCCGCAAAATATGATGCGGCTGGAAATGTCGGTATTATCAATATTCGTTTGAAAAAAAATAAAAAAATGGGTACAAATGGCAATTTGTCTTTAAATCCATTGATGGGCATTACGCCAAAAATAGATTTTTCGGGCAGCCTCAATTATCGTGATGCAAAATGGAGTGTGTTTGGGAAATACGGCATGGGGCAAGGTATTTGGCATAATTCGCGTGAAAATGATAAGATTTTAAATGATATTGCCTTCAATACGTCTATCAGCAGTGAATATCACGAGAAGTATAAAAATTTTAAAGGCGGTGCGGATTACACTTTGAATAGCAAAAATTCAATTGGTTTTGTGGTGAATGGCAGTTATAGTGACCGCAATAATATTACCAAAAGTCAAACGCTTATTGGCAGCCAAAGCGATGAGGTTTTGGATTCTGCTAAATTAACATCTTCATCGAGTGCGCCCGGAACAAGCCTCAATTTGAACTACAATGTGAACTATCGTTTTGCCGATACAAGCGGGCATGAGCTGACGGTAGATGCGGATTTTGGCACATATAATGGGACAACAAATTTGAATCAACCCAATGAATACACCTACAAAAACGCTTTTCAAACACCATTTAATAGGGTTTATCAGCAATCTACACCAACAAATATTAGCATACTCTCTTTTAAAACCGATTACGAACAACCTTTTTTGAAAGGCAAATTGGGCTATGGTTTAAAAGCATCAGATGTAAAATCGGATAATACGCTTGATGCCTACAATTTGGAAAGTAACGTTGCGGTTAGAGATACAGACAAAAGCAATACATTCACGTATTCTGAAAAAGTAATGGCAGCTTATGTCAATTTTAACAGACAATTTAATAAAAAATGGAGTTTTCAAGCAGGTTTACGGGCAGAACAAACGTTTTCACTCGGCAATTTAGTGAGTTTTAAAAGCAATGCACTCGATAAAGTAGACACGTCATATTTGAATTTATTTCCAAGTTTTGCCTTGACTTTCAACGCCTCAAAGGTTCATTCCTTAAATTTAAATTATAGCCGCCGCATCAACAGACCCGGTTATCAAGATTTGAATCCGTTTGAATATAGAGTTGATGAACTGACTTATTATAAAGGCAATGCGTTTCTTCAACCTCGCTATACAGATAGAATAAAACTGACTCATACTTTTTATTCAAAATTAACGACTTCATTGGCGTATAATTACACTTCAAATGATTACAACAATATTTCGAGAATAGATGGCAATAAAATTTACAACACGACTGAAAATTTTTCACATTCGCAGGGTCTCAATCTAAACTTGTCTATCAACACGCCGATTACAAAATGGTGGGAACTCAATTACAGTTTTTGGTATCAAAAAAGCGCAATTCATGGCGAATTCAACGATGGAACGGTGTATGATGTCTCTAACAGCAATTTTGGTTTTAATGGTTCAAGCACTTTCAAAATCAACAAGTCAACGACTTTTGAAATATCGGGTTGGTATCGTTCTAAATTCAATTGGATTTACGTCAATAAGACGCAAGGTATAATGGATATTGGTTTGAAAAAGAAAATCTTAAAAGACAAAGCGGATATAAAAATATCTATGAGTGATGTGTTAAATACAGTCGGTTTTAGTGCTTTATTTGTCCATAACAATATTTATCAGAACATTTATGGTGTTTGGGAAGCAAGGCGATATTCTATTAATTTCAATTATCGTTTTGGTAGTAACGACATTAAAAGTGCGCGTGAACATAAAGGCAGTGCGGAAGATGAAGCAGATAGGATTAAAAAGTGAGAAATATACTGAGGGGGTATTTAGTACTGCAATGGCACTGGATACCCCGTCAGTATTTTTCATTTAAAGTTTAACGAGGGTGAAGCACCCGTCCGTTGTACAAAAGGTGGCTATACCAGCTTTTTTACTGAGGGGTAGTATTTATGAAGAAGGGGATTTGGAAATCGTCCGCTAAAACTGGTGTTGGGTTTTGTTCAATAATAGCCTCAATTCTTTCTATGGCCAAGCTGGTGGCAACACTATTTTTTGGAGTAAGGTTTCTTTAACTTCTCCTCCTGTCAAGCTCACAAAATATGCATTACTTTTTTGGTCAAGAGAAACAACTTGTTTAACCTCTTCATTCTCGAAATAGATTCCAGCTTTGTCATCACAAGCATAACCAGACTTGTATTCACCACTCTTTATCTTAGACCAATAAAGAGGCTTCCGTTCACCTTCACCATCATAGTGTGGGCTGTGGCTACCGCTGATAAGACCTAAGCCCTCAACAGTAGTCAATTTGTTCGGGCGAGAATCCGTAGTTCCTTGCTCGAACCAACAAAGGGAACCTGCACTTCCACCTCCCAATATAACTCCTTTCTCATATGCTTTCCGTAAGGCAATATCCATACCTTGTGCCTTCCAAATTGCCATCATATTTAGGGTATTGCCTCCTCCCACTAAAATGGCATCCATATTTGTAAAAACATCTTCGAACGATTCTTTTTGATTGTATGAAGAGATAAAAGAGCGTTGAACACAGGGCAATATTGGTAGACCCGCACAATTTTCAAACCACCTCATAACATAGCCGGGAGCGTCGCCCGTTGCGGTAGGAAGAAAGCAGATTTTCGGATTTTTCTTCTCTGTTAATGAAGCAACATATTTTATGAAGCCTCTATCAAATTCTCCACCATAAACAAAAAGTTTTCTCACCAAAGCGTTGGAGTTAGTTGGTATTTCCTTAATTAGCGACAGAGAAAGTGCCGGTACTGCTGTGGTGGTGGTTTTTAAAAAATTTCTTCGATTCATTTAATCATTATCTTAAAAGTGATAAACATTCCCTCTATGACGAAAATACTCTTACTAAAATTGCTTATTCAAAAATATTGAGGGGGGTATTCAGCACGACAATTATGTTGAATACTCACAATTTTCAATAAAAGAACGGGGCAGCTTCCCGAAGGCTTTCGTGATAGACAGTAAATGGGTTCCATGAGCATTTATGCAGTAGACGATATTTTAGTTTCCTGAATGACAAAAAATCCAAGCCCTGTTTGAGTGCCTTTTCTCTCAAACAGGGCTTTTCTATTCATTTTTACTCAATATTCCTCATTTTACTGAGGGGTTGAATGTTTCTTTTATCTTATCTTTGAGGAGCTTTTTTTACAGACTGCGTTCGGCGCAACCAAAATAAAAAATAATCCTACCTTTACATTCAAAAATAATATAGTTATGCGAATCATTGGACATCATACCTGTAGTAAGCTGGGAACAATTAGTGACATAGAAAGGAACGGACCATTTCTGTCAACTTATGTTAAAGATGATAACAAACAGCATAAATTTTTAGGAACTGGTTATTATTTCTGGGATAACAATATAGGAATGGCTCATGCTCATGGGCAAAATAATTATAGGAGAAAATACTATATTTTTCAATCCGAATTAGAGTTAGAAACGGATATTTTTTTAGATTTAGTTGGAAACCGTATTGATATGTTATGGTTTCAAGATGTTATGAAGCGTTTTGAACATATAAAAGAAGTAGAAGATTGGACAATCGGAAGTTTTATTGAGTTTTTAAAGAAGAGGGGATTTTTTAAGCATAAGGCAATCCGAGCGATTGATAACAGTATTAATTCAAAGGAAATTATCAAATTCATAGATAATCGCGATAATTTTACAAACTTAAACCCTATTTTTATTGTTTGCCTTTTAGAAGTCAATGACAAATTATTAAAATCATTTACTCATTTTAAAACTTTTCCTATTGAAAATGTATAGTAAATTACAAATAGAAGCATTAGAGCTACTTGATAAATATTTCAAAGAAACAACTGAAAGTGTTATCAAGGCTGATATTCAAGCGGTAACTGAATTATCTTTTGCAGGGTCGTCTGCAAAAGACTATTTTTCATTATTTCATAAAAATCTTAATTACGAACCGTTTAAGAGGGAATTAGAAATTTCTCAAGCAACGATTGCAGTTAAGCATCCAATTGATTACACTCTTCCCAAAATGAATGCCTTACATAACACATTTAGTTTGACTTCTGTTTTTTTATATTTAAAACACATTAAATCAAACATTTATCCTTTGTTTGAATATAATCATATAGATACTAACAAAAATGAAAGGAAGCATTATGAAAAAAATAGTTTTAGGTTCAATTTAATTAAAGTATAATGTTTAAAAATATATTATCATATTTTGATAGCCAAAATTGGAAATATCATGTTCCTGAATCAACAAAAACTTTAGCATTGATAGGTATTGGCACAGATAGTGGCAAATACCATTGCATAGCAGATGTGGATGAAGGTTCATATAGATTTATTTTTTTTAGTGTTTGTCCAACTAATGTTCCTTCAGCAAAAAGGAGAGAAATGGCAGAGTTGATAACTCGTATCAATTATAGTCTATTTTTAGGAAATTTTGAATTAGATTTTGAAGATGGAGAAATAAGATTTAAAACAAGTATAATTTATGAAAGTATTGAACTGACTCAAACTATTATTGATAATATAATAACCAGCAATCTTTTTGCTATGGATAAAAATATTGCAATAATTACAACTTTTGCATTTGGGGGATTATCAATAAAAGAAGCAATAAAAAAAATAAAATAAAATGAGCTGAACAAACAAGCCCGTCTCTGACAATTAGGCTTATTTGTTCACTGCCGACGCCCTACCAATGTACAAAACCCCAATCCATGCCTTATGTATGGGTTTTCGATATTTTAGTTTCCTCCTGTTTGACAAAAATCCAAGCCCTGTTTGAGTGCTCATTCTCTCAAACAGGGCTTTTTTGATGCTTTAAAGCGATTTTTATAAAATATAATTCATTTTACTGAGGGGTATAAAATTGATTGTTGCAATAACATAACTACAATCTAACAAATAATATATATCTTGTAAAGATTTCGCAAATTATAAGGAAACTACCTTTTAATTTTGCTCGTAGGTAATTTTGGATAACTTCATTTCTTAATTTTTTTAACCAAACATGACTAAGATGAAAAATTTCTTTACCCTTCTTTTTCTATCATTTATTGCGTTACCGCAACTTTCACATGCCCAAATTCAACTCAGAGGAACATTGTCAGGAGCGAATGAAAATCCTGCCAATGCCAGTCCAGCAAAAGGAACTTTTGAAGGCATTTTTGATCCTTATTCAAAAGTGATCGCTTTTCGAGTTGAATTTTCAGGATTAACCGCCAATGCTACAGCTGCTCACTTTCATAGTGGGGCTGCGGGTACAAATGGTCCCGTTGTCGTTGATTTTGTTAGTCAAGGATTTCCAGTGGGCGTTAGAAGTGGCGAATTTGTTAAAGTTTTGACTTTGACTGATGCTCAAGCTGTAGATTTAATGATTGGCAATCTTTATGTCAACATTCACAATGCGAATTTCCCAGGTGGTGAAATTAGAGCTCAGATTCAGTATGCAGTTACGGCTAATGTGATTCCAGTGCCTGTTTCTGCTCGTCTAACTGGCGCACAAGAAAATCCTGCCAATGCCAGTACAGCAAGAGGAACTTTAGAAGGTATATTTGACCCCTATTCCCGCGTCATTGCTTTTAGATTTGAATATTCAGGTTTGACGGCGAATGCTACAGCTTCTCATTTTCACATTGCTCCAGCGGGTACAAATGGTCCAGTTGTAGTAGATTTTGTGAGTCAAGGCTTCCAAACAGGTAACAGAGCAGGTGAATATGTCAAAGTTTTGACGCTCACTCAGGCGCAAGCAGATGCTTTGATAGCGGGCAATATGTATGTGAATATACACAATGCTACGTTTCCAGGTGGTGAAATTCGAGGGCAGTTGAATTATAATCAGACACTTAACCGAGCAGCGATTCCAGTTAGAGGTACATTTAGTGGCGCTCAAGAAGTACCTGCCAATGCATCTACTGCAACTGGCACTGTTGTCGGTTCATACAGTCCTGTAGGGAATGTTTTGGGCATAAAAGTGACTTATGCAGGTTTGTCTGCCAATGCTACGCTTGCACATATACATCGTGCACCAGCAGGAGTTAGTGGACCCGTTATCATAGATTTCGCACCTTTGGGCTTCACATTTGGCGCGCAAAGTGGCACGTTTTCTAAGGTAATACCTTTAACTCCAGCACAAGCTGCTGATTTATTAGCAGGTAATTTATACGTCAATATCCACAATGCGAATTTCCCTGGTGGTGAAATTAGAGCTCAACTTAATGCACCTCTTTCCAGCCCTAATATTGTTTTGCAGAAAAATGAAGACAATGTTGTATTAAGTTTAGTCTCAGTTTATCCAAATCCTTCGTCTGATCACGTTTATTTGAATTTGGGCAATAATAATGCTCCTGTGAACATCGAATTATTTGATATTCAGGGACGTTTAGTTTCAGCGTTAAAAAGCTCAGAAACATTATTGAAATGGGACGCTGCTTCTTTGACCAATGGCTTGTATTTTTTCCGTATTAATAGAGGAGAGAAAGTAGAAGTATATAAATGGTTGAAAAATTAAATCATTAGCCATATTTTAGATTTAATACAAAGCCACTTCGAGTATAACTTGAAGTGGCTTTTTTATTTTCAGAAAACGTCACCTCAACCAATTAAGCGATTTGCGCTTTCACTTCTTTTTCGTTAGAGGTCCAAGTATCTTGATAAAATTCAACGATGCCTGTTTCCAAATTATGTTTGGCTCCTATTATCGCAATTTCACCTTTTTCAATCATGTGCTCTAAAATATAGCTTCGGTTAATGATAGCTTTTACAGAATGCTTGACATTGAGGTCTGCAACATTTTCGACAAATTCATGATTGCTTGAATTCCTTTGCTCTGGGCTCAAAGTCATTTTTTCTTGATATAGAGCGGGTTGAATTTTTGAGAGCAATTCCGTTAGATTACCCATTTCTACATGGTCGCAAGCCCCTTTAATAGCACCACAGCTTGTATGCCCTAACACAACTATCAGTTTTGATCCTGATAATTTGCAGGCAAATTCAAGGCTGGCAATAATATCAGTATTGACCACATTGCCCGCTATTCGGATTGAAAAAATATCGCCTAAACCTTGATCAAATATCAATTCTGCTGAAGTACGGCTATCAATGCAACTCAAAATAACTGCAAAGGGCCATTGTCCATCGTGGGTTTCATTGGCTTGTTGTAATAAATTGCGGTTCACTTTTAAGTTATTTACAAATCTGAGATTGCCTTCTTTCAAAATATCTAATGCTCGAATAGGCGAGATTGACGCTTGCGTTTTAAATGTATGCGCTTTCATAGTTTTAATTTTATTTATTAAAAATTTAGTTTTAAAAATACTTAAAATACTGGTTTAAATCAAAAAAGTTTTTTAATGGGTGATTAGAGCTGCTCCACAGGCTCTTCCACCAAATCTTCTTCATCCGAACTAACATGACTGTGAATTTTATCCATTTTATACGATTCTTTGAAGCCAATTAAATCAACTTTAATGTTTTTATCTTTAGAACCAATATTTAGAAAATCTTTGATCAACTGTACTACATCATAATCTATATAAAATGAATCGGATGCATCAATCACGAGATGGGTATTTTTAGGTAAATCCACCAAAGTCTGTTTGATAGCTGCTTTATTCAAAAATGAGACCTCTTGGGCGAGTTTTATAGTCACTTTTTCACCCGTATGATGTTCTTGTTTTTTAAAGAAATAAGCCAGTTGCAAATTAGCTCTTAAAATATAGAAAACACTCACCACCAAACCGATGCCGACGCCTTTCAACAAATCGGTAAACACCACAGCCACAACCGTGACGATAAAAGGAACAAATTGATATTTTCCACTTCGCCACATGTGCTTAAATACTGAGGGGCTTGCCAATTTATAGCCTATCATCAACAAAACAGCCGCTAAACAAGCTAATGGAATTTTGTTAAGAATAGTCGGAATAGAGATGACTGCTAATAGTAAAAATATCCCGTGAGCGATAGTCGCCAATTTGGTTTTACCGCCTGAATTGACATTAGCCGATGTCCTCACAATAACGGATGTCATCGGAAGACCACCAATTAGACCACTCAGTATATTGCCCGTTCCTTGAGCAAAAAGCTCTCTATTGGTTTGAGTATATCGTTTCAGTGGATCCATTTTGTCTGTTGCTTCTATGCACAAAAGCGTTTCGATACTGGCTACGGCGGCTATTGTGGCTGCCATAATCCAAACTTTAGGCTCTGTGATAGCTGAAAAATTAGGCGTTGTAAATTGACCTATAAAATCATCGAATGATTTAGGAATCGGCAAATTGACCAAATGTTCTTGTGAAATAACTAAATCAGGGTTGGTTACTTTAAATAATTCGTTGAGCAAAACACCTGAAACAACAGCAATCAAAGCACCTGGCACCACTTTCAAATTTTTCAAAAAAGCTACTTTATTGAAAGCAATTAATATGGCTAACGACACTAAACAGATGATAACAGCTCCCAATTGAGAATAATTAATGGCATCTATCACGGATGAAAAGGTGTTGTGCCCCTCCCCTTTTTCGATAAAGAAAAAATCGCCTTCGTTATCGGTATCATATCCGAAAGCATGAGGCAATTGTTTGAGTATAATGATGATACCGATAGCGGTCAACATGCCTTCAATGACGTTGGATGGAAAGTAATTGGATACCGTGCCAGCTTTAGCAATACCGAGTAATATTTGGAGAACACCTGCTAAAGTTACAGCCAATAAAAATGTATCGTAGGAACCCAAACTCGAAATCGCCCCTAATACGATGGCTGTTAATCCTGCTGCTGGTCCCGAAACGCTCAACTGCGAATGGCTTAAAATACCGACCACTATTCCGCCAATAACGCCCGCAATAATACCTGCAAAAAGCGGCGCACCACTGGCTAATGCAATGCCTAAACAAAGCGGTAAAGCTACTAAAAATACGACCAATCCAGACAATACATCTGTTTTGAAAAAAGATGAGTTGATTTTCATTTTATAAATTTGAAAAGTTAGGAGAACGTCAAAATTACTTTCTCAAGCTAAAAATAAGCTTGAGAAAAAATTGACAATACGCATGAAGTGACAGCAAGCTAATGCTTGAGTCAATAAGAAATGTAAATTATAGAGAATTATGCTTCGGGCGGAAGTTCAGGCAATAAGGTATGCCGCTCTGAGATGAGGAAATCACCTTTTATAACAATTTGTTTTCTAAGATTAGCTAAGCTAAAAACGTCGTTTAGTACAAGGGGATTATTTTTTAAATGGTCAATTTCTTTTTCTTTTTCAACTTTACTTTTCCCATCGGCATCATCTGAACCACATTCTTTAAGCTCATATATATCACAACCATGCATCTTTTCAACAAATGAAAGAGATACATTTCCCAACATAACAATGAGTAAAAATATGGATAAGAAATACTTCATCAGAATTTTTATATAAAGACATTAAAACGCAAAATTAAGTAATTGAGTTCAATCTTTTAAAGAAAAAAAGAAAATGCATTCATTTTTTCTTTAAAAACAACTCATTTTCTATCCAACTATGAGAAGCATTATAAAAGATTTATAGATTTGGTTTATTCCTTCAATTATTGAGAATTAGGTGATTATTGCCTTAATTCAACGCCATTTGTCTGCTCAAAAATGCAGTTTATCGAAATATAGCGAATCTATCATACTAATCACATTGTTTGAATACATATAAGTAAAAAATGTTCTTATATTTAAGAAATTTTTATTTATACTTTTATCGTATAACTTCTTAATATTTCATTAGCCAACTATTTATAATAAAATGGAACCAAAATTTATAAAAAAACCCTGTTTGTCCTCGCTTAATATTTCAATTGCTACGGATAATATAACATTTCCTTTGTCCACAAGAATTAGGATTCAATAAATTTTTTGAGTTACTTTTAGTAGATTCTTAAAAGTAGCACCCCCTCAGTATCAAGGACATTTGATATGCTATAGAGCATTATGGAACCTCATTTGATTTGTTTTAGACGCTAAATAACTATGACAATTAATTAAACCTAATCATGAAAATCAATTACAAAACCCTCCTAAGTATGAGATTCGCCTTGCGCTTGAGTCTCGTCATGCTTACTCTATCAGCTTTATGGTTCTATCAAACACAGCATGTTGATGTCGGATTGGTGATGTCAGATGTTGGTGCTACTCTGAAATCCGACATCACAAATCCGACATCCGACATCACAAATCCCACATCGGCTACCCCCTCAGTATTAACGCAAAAAACAAGTATTCCAAAGGCTATACAACCTTATAAAGTGAGTATAACCAGAAATGGCTCAGTTGAGGACGAAGATGAAGAACATGAAGATTTTGAAAAAGAACAGGCAGAAAGAGCAGAATATTCTGAAGAACGCGAACGCTTCGATTTCGACTTTTTGAAAGACCCTGCTACAGGAAAAATTCCGCGCGATGCACCCATGAAGGCAGCAGAAGCAGCTATGCGGGCGAAAGTTCAGAGATCAAATGCCATTAATACGCGCGCAGCAACTATTAATGTTGTACCTCGTGGACCTAATAACTTGGGTGGTAGAACCCGAGCTATTGGTATTGATAAACGCAATGCGAATATTATGATAGCAGGCAGTGTGAGTTCAGGTGTATTTCGCACTACGAATGGCGGCACTTCATGGTCGCGCGTTGCGCCTATCGGACAGATTCATAATGTGACAGCGATTGCTCAAGACCCTCGTGCTGGGCAAGAAAATACGTGGTATTACGGCACTGGCGAGGCGATTGGCAATTCAGCTGCTTTAGGTTCTAATTATAATGGCAATGGTATCTGGAAATCAACAGATAATGGTATCACTTGGAGTCCTTTAGCATCAACTATTAGCTTAATAGAAACTTTTTCTACAGCATTCGATTTTGTCCATCGCATAGTAGTTGACCCAACTACAGGTTATGTATATGCAGCAGCAGCCAATACCATTCAAAGGTCAACAGATGGTGGTGCTACTTGGTCACTTGTTTTAGGAACGCTCGTTAACAATCGCTATACAGATATTATTGTCACACCATCTGGTCGTCTTTATGCTGGGTTTGACGGTAGAGATGCAGCGGCTGCCGGTGTTTGGACGTCTACTTCTGGTGCATCAGGTTCTTGGACGAAAATAGGCGTGCCCGGCGTCACACCTGGTTGGAATGCCTTAAATGCTTTCGGGCGTACGGTATTGGCTTATGCACCCAGCAACCCTGATATTGTATTTGCCTTATATTTTTCAAATATTGCGGGCACTCCATGTATTGTAGAAGCCGAATTATTTAAATGGGATAATTCTACGAGTACTTGGACTGATCTTTCAGCAAATTTACCGAACGAAGCAGGTGGTTGTCGCTCGGGCAGCAATCCATTTGCTGTTCAAACGGGATATGATTTAGTGGTGGCTGTAAAACCCGATGATGTGAATACGGTTTTTGTTGCTGGTACAAATATTTATCGCTCAACCAGTGGTTTTACGAATACGACAGCCACATCACATATTGGTGGTTATAATTCTCCTGCGAATTATGCTTTATATCCCAATCACCATCCTGATATTCATGTTTTAAACTTTGCAGCCGGAGACAATAACACCTTGTACTCAGGCGATGATGGCGGTATTCAAAAAGCCGATATAACAGCAGCTAATGTAGCTTGGACTTCGCTGAATAATAATTATGTCACTTATCAATATTATCATGCGGATATAAGCCCTGTAGTTGGTAGCAGTGCCATCGCAGGTGGTGCTCAAGACAATGGTACAACAGCCAATACCAGCGGCTCTTCTTTTAGTTCTATATTTGGTGGGGATGGTTGTCAAACAGCCATTATTAGTTATGCCAGTGCTTCAAGTTTTAATATTATTGCTTCATCGCAATCGGGCAATCTCGTTCGTTTGACAGGACCAAGTCTTGGTTTTACAATATATCCAGCTACTTCAGGTGCGGGTATTTTTGTAACCTATTTTCAATTAGATCAAGATAACACCAATTATCTTTACTATGCAGATAATGCGGCGATGTATCGGACGCGCAATGCTGCTAATCTGACTTCTACAGCAGAAGGCGATCCAGCAACGAGTTGGCAAAAAATGACTGGTTTAGGGCTTGTCGGCAATATTCGCTGCATGGCTACTTCTCGGGACAATACATACGGTTGTTTAGATTATACAGCTTCTGATCCTAATCGTAAATTGTATTTTGGCACCACTGCTGGGCGTATTTATCGCCTCAATGACCCGGCTTTTGTAGCTTCAACAACTGCAGCAGTGAATATCACACCGCCTACAGCAACGGTGAATTCACTCTGTTCATCTATTGCGGTTAATCCTTTTGACGACAATGAAATTATTGCTACTTTCAGTAATTATGGTGTCATCAGCGTTTTCCAAACTTTTAATGCCAACAGTGCAACACCTACTTGGAATGCGATTGAAGGTCCTGCTTCAGGTCCCGTTGCTTTAGGTTCGGCTCGGTCAAGTATCATTGCGAGAATTGGCTCAACAACAACATATATTGTGGGTAATTCAACTGGTTTATATTCCACTCAAGCTCTTAGTGGTGCAGCAACAGTTTGGGATCAAGTAAGCCCTAACGATATTAACTTTGCCGTTTGCCAATATATGCGTTTGAGGGCAGATGATAACAGAATTGTCCTTGCTACACACGGCAATGGTATGTATGAATTGCAACTACCGGCATTTATATCAACAAATGAATCTGTTGCTCCAACAGATATTGCAGGTACAGCGGCAATTTGTATTGGTAGCAGCACGACTTTGACGGCTACAGGCGGCAATATAGGTGCTGGTGGAGTCATTGAATGGTTTACTGGCTCTTGTGGCGGCACTCCTGCGGGTACTGGTGCCAGCATAACTGTATCACCATCTAATACGACGACTTACTTCGTCCGCTACAAAGGCAATTGTAATACAACAGTTTGTATATCAAAAACAGTTACAGTCAGTACCCCCTCAGTAGGTGGCACTGTTTCTCCTGCTACCAAGTCAGGTTGTGGACCAACGAGTGTGACGCTTTCAGTCAGTGGTTTGAATGGAACTGTAACACGTTGGGAGCAGCAAATAGAATGTACTGGTGTTTGGACGGCTATCAGCAATTCAGCATCGAATCCATTTACTGTCACTACGCCTAACTCATCCGTTTGCTATCGGGCAATTGTTACCAATGGTGCATGTCCTGAGGCTATTTCATCTACAGCTACTATTACGATTGATAAACCGGCTGTCGGAGGAAGAGTCACCTTACAAAGCAATCAAACGGCAACTTCTTTCGCAATATGTCCAAATCAAAATGCGGTGTTGATACCTTTAGGCTTTACGGGAAAAGTGGTAAATTGGCAATATAGTTATGGCACATCGTCTATTTGGTATGATTTACCCGGTTCTGAAGGTCAATCAACACTAACCGTCAATGGCTCTACGGTAACAACCACTACTTTTTATCGAGTGGTTATCTGTACTCAATTGGGTATTTGTACTGGCTATAAAGCAGTTGCCTATTCATCTGCCTTTAGAATTAATAAAAATGCAACATGTTCTTCGCCTGATGGTAGTATAACAATATCTGATAGCCCATTAACCATACTCAGTGCATTTCCTAATCCAACCAAAGATGTCTTTATTCTTGAAATTGAGAATAATATTGAAGGCTCCGCTCAGGTTGAAATTATGGATGTTGCAGGGCGCATAGTTCAACGCACTCAGCAATCTATTGAAAAAGGTTTCACTACCATCACATTAAATGTTCAAAACTTAGCAAGCGGTTTATATTTAGTTCGCATTAAAGATAGCGACAATCAAGAAGTGATTGTAAAAATGAGCAAGTTGTAATGAAAAGTGAAAAGTGAAGAGTGAAAATATGTGATGAGTGATGAGTTGAAAAGTGAAAGCCGCCGTCTCATTTGATTGAGGCGGCGGCTTAATTTTCACTCATCACTTTTCACTTTTCACTATTCACTTTTCACTACAACTTGCTCACCTTCACCACTGCCTCTTGTTTGTTGCTGTCTTTAACTCGAACAATATATAATCCAGTTGATAAGGCATTAATATCAAGTTCTATTTTGTTGACATTATCAAACAAGTTTTGCTTATTGCGTTGTACTATTCGACCTCTCAAATCCATAATCTCTATTTGAGCGACCCCCTCAGTAAAATGCTCTATTTCGAGAGTAACATAGTCACTGGATGGATTTGGATAGACTTTATGGATTGTAAAAATGGCATCGGACTTGACATCGTTTTTAACCACAGTTCCATCAGGAGTTGGACAGCTCAATTTTTTATTAATTTTAAAAGCTGCTGAATAGGCAACAGATGGCAGACCTGTACAAAATCCCAATCCAGAACAAATAACAGCGCGATAATATACGGTTTCTGTAATTGATGAGCCATTCACGGTGATAGATGGTGCCATTTCGCTGCCATCCAAATTGTACCAAATAGGTGAAGAAGCATAACTATATTCCCATCTGGCTATCTTTCCAAAATAGTTGAAAGGTATTAATACAATGCTTTCACCTGGGCAAAGTGCTGCTGAGGTAGCTGTTGTATTGCTTTGTAAAGTAACCTTTCCACCAACTGCTGCAATATCTACTTTTACTTCCACATATGCTGAGGCTACTGCATCACAAACAATATTGGCATCTGCATAAACAATTAAAGCCCGATAGCGGAGGCAATAATCATTGGCATTTTCAGGTGAAGGCGGTATGACCATAATTTGACTTGCATTGCTATTCGGTAAATCTACCCAAGTGCCATTGCAATCCTCATCCATTTGCCATTTCCAGACCACGCCAGTATTGCCTGTTACTGTTAATGTGAATTTTTCAGTTGAAACTTTACACAATATATTTTTATCTGAATTTGCAATACCGCCAATCGGAGGCTGCACGATAGTGATGGCTTGACTTGCTGATGAGATGTTGCCACAACCGTCAGTAGCCGTCCAAGTTCTAACAAAATTAGGGCTTGTACCCGATTGTACATAAGCAACTGTGGGAGTACTGCAGTTGTCTGTTGCTGTAACTGTCGGAGGTGTTGGTAATGTACATGTAGTCAAATTAGCTGGAACACCTACTAAAACTGGCGGTACAATATCTTCCGTCCAAATGACAGTGCGTGTTACGGCTATCGCTGGATTGCCACAAGCATCAGAGACATTCCAAGTTCTGGTTTGTGAACGAGAACAACCAGTTGATGACACTGTACCATCAGAAGGCGTAGGTGTGCCGACACTACAATTATCGGTGGCAGTCGCTGTTCCTAAAGCAGCATTGATTTGGGCAGCATTTGGATTGCAACCTAAAGCCAATGTTGCGCCTGTTGCATTGATAACAGGCGGTGTCATATCTTCCGTCCAAGTCGCTGTGCGAGATACGGCTATCGCTGCATTCCCACAGGCGTCTGAAACATTCCAAGTTCTTGTTTGTGAGCGAGAACAACCAGTTGATGACACTGTACCATCAGAAGGCGTAGGCGTACCAACACCACAATTATCGGTGGCAGTCGCTGTTCCTAAAGCAGCATTGATTTGAGCAGCAGTTGGATTGCAACCTAAAGCCAATGTTGAACCCGTTGCATTAATAACAGGTAGAGTAATATCGACCGTCCAAGTGACAGTACGAGTGACAGTAGCTGCTACATTATTACAGCCATCAGTGGCATTCCAAGTTCTGGTTTGTGAACGTGTACATGTAGTAGGTGAAGAAATAGTACTTGTCATTACTGAGGGGGTAACATTGCTACAAGCTTCTGTAACAGTCGCCGTTCCTAAAGCGGCTTCAATGTCAGCAGCAGTTGGATTGCAACCTAAAGCCAATGTTGAACCAGTTGCATTGATAACAGGTAGTGTAATATCTATAGTCCAAGTCACTGTGCGAGTAACAGTTGCTGCTACATTATTGCAAGCATCAGTGGCATTCCAAGTTCTTGTTTGTGAACGTGTACATGTAGTAGGTGAAGAAACATTACCCGTGATTACTGAGGGGGTAACATTACTACAAGCTTCCGTAACAGTCGCCGTTCCTAAAGCGGCTTCAATGTCAGCAGCAGTTGGATTGCAACCTAAAGCGAATGTTGAACCAGTTGCATTGATAACAGGTAGTGTAATATCGACCGTCCAAGTGGCAGTGCGAGTGACAGTTGCTGCAACATTATTACAGCCATCAGTGGCATTCCAAGTTCTGGTTTGTGAACGTGTACATGTAGTAGGTGAAGAAACATTACCCGTGATTACTGAGGGGGTAACATTACTACAAGCTTCCGTAACAGTTGCAGTACCTAAAGCCGCTTCAATTTGAGCAGCAGTTGGATTACAACCTAAAGCCAATGTTGCGCCTGTTGCATTAATAACAGGTAGTGTAATATCTATAGTCCAAGTTACAGTGCGCGATACGGCAGTTGCTGGATTACCAGCACAGGCATCAGAGACAGTCCAAGTTCTTGTTTGCGAGCGCAGACAACCATTTGAGACCACCATACCATCAGAAGGAATTGGTGAACTGACGCCACAATTATCGCTGGCAGTCGCCGTTCCTAAAGCGGCTTCAATTTGGGCAGCAGTCGGATTACAACCTAAAGTCAACGTTGTTCCAGTTGCAGTTATAACAGGAGCCATAACATCCATATTCCAAGTGGCAGTGCGAGAAACGGTAATTGCTACATTGTTACAAGCATCCGTTGCATTCCAAGTTCTGGTTTGCGAGCTCATGCAGCCGTTTGAAGTAACATTACTTGTCATAACATTAGGAAGTATTGTACTACAAGCTTCCGTGACAGTGGCAGTACCTAAAGCCGCTTCAATCTGAGCAGCAGTGGGATTGCAACCTAAAGCCAATGATGAACCCGTTGCATTGATAACAGGTAAAATAATATCTTCCGTCCATGTAGCAGTGCGAGTGGCAGCTGCCGCTGGATTGCCACATGCGTCTGTAACATTCCAAGTTCTGGTTTGTGAGCGAGAACAACCAGTTGATGATACTGTACCATCAGCTGGCGTAGGCGTACCAACACCACAATTATCCATAGCAGTCGCCGTTCCTAATGCGGCATTGATTTGAGCAGCAGTTGGATTACAACCTAAAGCCAATGGTGAACCAGTTGCAGTAATAACGGGTGGGGTAATATCCTCTGTCCAAATGGCAGTGCGAGTTGCGGCAGTTGCGGGATTGCCACAGGCGTCTGTAACATTCCAAGTTCTGATTTTTGAACGACCACAACCATTTGATAATACTGCACCATCAGAAGCCATAGGCAAACCGACACCACAATTATCGGTAGCGGTCGCTGATCCTAAAGCTGCTTCAATTTGAGCAGCAGTCGGATTACAACCTAAAGCCAATGTTGAACCCGTTGCAGTGATAACAGGTGGGGTAATATCCTCTGTTCTATTTACTGTTTGTTCTGCTGAACTTGTTTTCCCACAGGCATCTGTAGCAGACCATGTCCGTTTATAAGTCACTAAACAGCCTACAGTGTTCTTAACTGTCCAAGCGGAAGGCGTTGTAACAATGGTAGTTCCAGCACAATTTCCAGTTGCAGTAAATACATTTTGAGCATTTGTTGGTAAAGCTGCATTACACCCTGCCAAAGTTCCTAAATCGGTTGTTCCAGTTAATATTAAATCAGGAACAGCATTGATATTATAAACCACAGCACAAGTCCTTGTAAAGTTTGTACCGATGTTGATGGTATAAGTCCGAGTCAAAGTCCTACCAATGACGCAAGCATCCGCAGAGGAAAGCACATCATTATAGGTAATTGTCACCGTTTGACCGCAATCGACAATTGCAGCCCCGCCCCCTAAAGCAAGAAACTCAGCTTTGGTCAAAGTGCCAGATTGAGCTACGACACCACAACTGAGCGGTGCAGGAGTGAGAGTTGGGCAAGTTACTGAGGGGGTACAACAGACAGGTGCTGTGAGTTGAAAAGTTTTATCGCAACCTGTCAGCGGACTACCTTTTATGGTAACAGTATAAGGAGATGTAATAGTTTGAGGCAAATTTAAAAACGTTAATGTTCCTGAAATGACTGGAGGCGTAGCAGCCAAATTAGTGACTGTTACAGAGTTCGATGTGTATGTAATGCCACCCGAAATTATTTTTGCTGTATAAGTATTATTGGCTCCTGTAATTGGAATATTGAGATCGAAAGTACCATTGGCATTACAAGTTGTGGTAATTTGAGTTTGATCTAAATCCAATTTACAAACATTTGTAGTGGTTTCACCACAACCGAACCTTGCTTTAAAATTAAATTTGAAATCTTGACAATCATCAGCCCAAACTAAAAGGTATAAATTGGTGGGTTTAGCAAAATCAGGCAATTCAACAATATCAGCCACACTGAATGTACTGGATGCATCAAGTCCGCATCTCAAAAACTTGAGTGAACTACAATCACCTGAAAGACCATTTGTCAATGTTTGAGTCGGATTAGTAGAATAAAATAAAGCATAATTGAGATTGCTTCCGACTATTTGAAATTGATAAGAACTGGCAAATGCTTTAACATCATAATTAAACCACGCAATTTTGCAACCCGTAGTTGGTGGCATCCAAGTAGGTGTAGTTGAACAGGATGTCGGCATTCCAGATACACCACCAGCAGGGTATACACAGTTGTTTTTAATATTACTCTGAGTTTCTGCAGAACTGCCACAGGCTATTATTCCGCCGACTGTAGAGTTGGGCCAACTAACGCCACCCGTCCATCTGGTGGCACAAGTACAAGCAGACTGCCCAGACAAATTAGTATTTAAGACTGAAAACAAGAAAAGCAACGCTCCAATAAAGAATTTGCTGTAAAAAGAAGTAGTTTTTAATAAATTTTTTTTCATGATGTTATTATTTTTTAGAGTGTGATTAAAAAAAAATTAGAAAGATAACAAGACCTTCATTCGTAGGAATGCAGAGAGATAGTAAGCAATTGAAGACAGTATTCAATTTGTTACAAAAACTACAATTCTATAGAGAATTAACAGCTATGAGGACATCGTTTCAAACGATACTTTTAGAAAAATAAGAAGTTAAGAATTGATTTTGAGTTAAATTAGAAGACGCTTAAAAAAAGATTTTTTCATTAGAAGTACATTTTAAAGTTAACAATTTAATTAATAAAAATTTTTGGGTCAATCATAAAAAAGTGTAAAGATGGGATCTTATCAATTTTATAATTAATTCAAAGATAAAAGTATAATAATTGTTAGTCAAGTTTATTTTAAAAAAAATAATATAATTTTAACTTTTGAATAATTAAAATTAATTTACAACACCACTATTTCGACAAAAGCCTAAGTTACCCCCCTCAGTAAAATACCCTTTTTAGCAGTAATGAATGCTCTCTTTCATACTTTTAGCTTTTAAAAAAATAAAACCTAACAACCATGCGAAGAAATCTACTGTTATCCCTCATCTTCTTTATCTATCAATCCCTGATAGCTCAATCCTTAGATACAAGTCACCTCAACCAAATGCGCTTCCGCTTCATCGGTCCCGATGGCAATCGAGCCATAGCGGTCGTCGGCGTTCCTGGTAATCCAATGGTTTCTTACTTAGGCGCAGCATCAGGCGGCATTTTTAAAACAGAAGATGCTGGCACGACTTGGAAACCCATTTTCGACGATATGGACAATTCGAGCATTGGCGCATTAGCCATTGCGCCCACTAACACCAATCATATATGGGCAGGCACAGGCGAAACGTTCCTCATTCGACCAGCTCATGCCATGGGCAATGGTGTATATAAATCCACCGACGGCGGCATTACTTGGAAAAATATGGGCTTGAAAAAGACCGCCCGTATCAGCCGAGTCATTGTGCATCCGACCGATTCCAACACGGTGTATGTCGCTGCATTAGGCAATGCGAGTGCACCACAACAAGAGCGCGGCGTCTATAAAACAACAGATGGCGGCACAACATGGAATCGCGTTTTTTTCGTCGATGAAAACACAGGCTGCTCCGATATGTCGATGGATGTTAAAAATCCCGATATTCTATTCGCAGCCGCTTGGCAAATTGACATCAAAACATGGGGATTAAACAGTGGCGGCGCAGGAAGCGGCATTTACAGAACTCAAGACGGCGGCAAAACATGGCAGCCCCTCCGCAACGGTTTACCAAGCGGCGCAGACCATCCTGTTGGCAAAACCTCCGTAGATGTGGCGCAAAGCAACCCTAAAATAGTCTATGCTTTGATAGAAGATAAAGTGCCGAGCCTCTATAAATCAGAAGACGGCGGCGACTCTTGGAAACTCATGTTTCAAAGCCATTCGATGGCTCAACGCGCTCCCTACTACACGCGCGTTCGGGTATCTTCTCAAAATCCGAACAGAGTTCACACCATCTGCGTCACGATTATGACCTCTAATAATGGCGGCAAATCCTTCAATGGCAACGGCAATTATCAATGGGGCGGCGATACCCACGATATGTGGTACGACCCAAGAGACTCTAACCGAATCATGGTGGCGCACGACGGTTGCCTCAACATATCTTTAAACGGCGGTAAAACGTCGAACAATATCAACTTGCCCATCGCTCAATTGTACCATATTTCTACGGATAATGCAGTGCCGTACAATGTTTTGACCAATCGGCAGGATGGCTATTCATATCGCGCACCAAGCAATAGTTTGGCAAGAGGGATTCCGTTGGGTGCGTGGCAAGGCGTAGGTGGGTGCGAAAGTGGATATGCACAAGCTGACCCATTTGATAGCAATATTATTTGGTCGGGTTGTTACGATGGTGGTTTGGATGTGTTTGATATGCGGACAAAACATGCTCGAGATGTGCGAGTTTATCCCGAAAACGGCTACGGCTGGGCTCCTGCGGATATGAAATACCGTTGGCATTGGAATTTTCCGATGGTGTTGTCAAAACATCGAAAGGGAATGGTCTTGGTGGGTAGTCAATTCGTGCATCAAACCACCAACGGTGGTCAAAGCTGGCAAATCATCAGCCCCGATTTGACGACCAATGATAAATCGCATCAACAAAGCTCAGGTGGTATCAACTCCGATAATTTGATGACATTCGACGGTTGTACTTTATATTACATCGCTGAATCGCCCATCAAAGAAGGCATTATTTGGACAGGCAGCAACGACGGACAAATCAACGTCACCAAAGACGGCGGTAAAAACTGGACAAATGTCACCGCCAATATCAAAGGATTGCCAAAATGGGGAACGATTCGCTGCATCGACCCCTCTAATTTTGAGGCTGGGGCGGCATATATTTCTATTGTGTTCAATCAATTGGGTGATTTTGATCCATATATCTACAAAACGACAGATTATGGCACGACATGGACACCCCTCAGTATTTCGTTCCCAAAATCCAATTCATCGTTTATTCATCAGATACGAGAAGACCCTGCCAAGAAAGGACTGCTCTGGGCAGGCTCCGACAATGGCTTGTATTTCTCTCCCGACGATGGCGGCACATGGGTGCAGTTGAAAAATAACTTGCCGCCTGCGCCGATTTATGGCTTGGTGATTCAAAAAGATTTCAATGATTTGGTGATTGGTACGTATGGTCGTGGCGCATATATCCTCGACGACATCACGCCCATTCGAGCTTTGGCGACATCGCAGCCACTGCCAACTATCGCCTTGCTGCCTATCCGAAAAGCGTATCGTTTTCAAGAGAAACAAGCCATTCATACCGAGCGCAGCTTTGTATCGGGTCAAAATCCGCCCGATGGTGCGTCTATCCATTACTTCTTAAAAGATACCAGTTTCAAGGATTCAATTAAAATAACCGTTGCAGATGCACAAGGCAATTTGATTCAAACCATCGAAGGCAATAAAAAAGTAGGCATCAATCGCGTGTGGTGGGATTTGAGGCATCAAGAGATTGTCATGCCACCACTCCGCACCAAGCCACGCGGTAAAGATTGGGTAAAATTGGATTCATTGGGCAAAAGGAACATGTTTATTTATGATTTAGACGTTGGTCCGGGTATTGCACCGCCATTGGTTGCGCCAGGAATTTATACCGTCACCTTGCAAATAGGCAAGACCCTACAAACCCAAAAAGTAGAAGTCTTGAAAGACCCCAACACCGTCAGCAGTTTGGAGGACATCAAAAAGCAATACAGTTTCGGCATCAATCTCTATCAATCCATCAAAACCTGTTTCGATTTAATCGATAAAATAGAACAGATGCGCGCCAAACTGCTCGCTAAAGCCGCCGCACCCAATGCCACCGACAAGCCCAACCTCCTCAAAATAGAGGACGACCTTTGGCAAATAGAAAGCCAAGTACATGACATCTACCAAACAGGCGCGCGCCAAGACGCTTTCAGAAACCCGTCACAACTCTTGGAGCGTTTTCTCAGCATTTCCAAAGAAACCCTCGTCGGAGGTGCAGACTTTCCGCCTTCCGATCAGCATCAGGAAGTGTATAAAAAACTCAATGGTCAGTTGGATGCGGTGAAAGTTCGGTATGAGGGGATAAAGCAGAAGCCAGAAATAGTGAATTAAAAATATGTAGAGACCCCCTCAGTAAAAAGCCTATTGAGGTCAATAAACGGTCATCGTTGTTCATTCGACGATGACCGTTTTTGAGTATAGATGAATATTTGGAAAATTGTATAATCCTGCTTTTGGTTGATATGCTATGGCATCTGTTTATCCTTTGATTAGATTAGATTGATAGTTCTTTAGTCTTTTTTTCAACCATAACTTTTACTTTTTTCTTACTGGACTTTTCCTTTTTATAACTATTTATGTAGTCAGAAATGGCTTTTCGTTCTGTATCAGAAAGCGGTTGAGATTCTACAAAAAAATCTACGTCTAAAGGCTCTTTGATGAGTGCCATGATAATTAAGATTTAAAATATTTAGAAACAAGTTTTTCAGCAGAATCAGTAGGGATTATCATCAATTGCCCCCCGAAGTGATATGCACCTAATGAATGAATATAATGTTCAATGAGTCTTGTTTTTGAATGAAAAGAGACAAAACCGTCGAACCCCCGTTGAAACGAGATTTTACAAGCAAAAGCCACTAAATTACCAGGAACGCCCAAATACATTTTCTGTTTTCCTATGTTGAATGGTGCGCTTTCTATAAGGTGCATAAAAACGTGGTCACTTTCAATCGTCAAACTAATAAGCCCTTGTATGACTTGCGGATTGTTAGAAATAGTTAATTTATATACTTCTTTTTGCAAATCATTGAACTCTTCTCGCCAAGTGAACAACCAATTATTCTTTTTTGTAACGAGCTTAAGATCTTGTTTAGTCAATAACGAAATTTCCGTTAAAAAACTATCACCTGTAACAACATTCTCAATTGACCGTGTGAGTTTATCAATCTCAACATCAAGCAGCCTTTCTTTAGTCTTGGAATCCATAAATTAAATTGAAATAAGTTTTGTAAGAAAATAAAATATTTAATGCTGCTTGCTTTGCAAATTTACATAAAATTATGATTTATTGCATAAAATTCAGGGAATCTATTGTATGGATACCTCAATATTTTCTCTTATCACAAATATTATGAGCGAAAATTTTGCCCAATATTATAAAAAAATAGCTTATTTTTGTTTAAAATTTATCTTAAAATGAAGCAAATTATATTAAATATCAAAGAATCGCACTACACTTTATTCGTAAAGTTTTTGCGAAGTTTGACTTACGTAGAAATTGAAACAAAGGGAAAAAAGGCGGCTGCTCCAAGCCCAGATTATGATTTTTCTGACCTAAGCGGCAAACTTGAATGGAAAGGCGATGCAGTCACTCAACAACGGACTATGAGAGATGAATGGTAAATTTTTTTTAGATCACCCCCTCAGTAAAAATGACTCCCATAGGTCAATAAACGGTCATCGTTGTTCATTCAGCGATGACCGTTGTCTTATACATTCAATTCCTAATTTTTAATTTTTAATTCCTAAATTCAAAACCACCCCCTCAGTAAATATGACTCCCATCGGTCAATAAACGGTCATAGTTGTTCATTCAGCGATGACCGTTCTTCATTTGAGAGTGTAGTCTCAAAACTCTATACCCCTCAGTAATGAAATTATTTTTTAGCTTTGCCATTCTTAAAAAATAATAATTACTGTATGACATCTGAACAACTTAAAAAACTCGAAGACGACCTCTGGAAAGCTGCCGATAAGCTGCGGGTGGATAGTGGGTTGAAAGCCAGTGAATATGCAACCCCTATTTTGGGCTTGATTTTCCTTCGCTTTGCTTCCATTCGTTTTAATAAAATAAAACCTCAAATTGACGCTATTTTGAAAGCACAAGAAGGCAATTCAAGGCTTCAACTTTCTGAAATTGACATTGCTATTGATAAATGTGGCTTTTATTTGCCGCCTCATGCCGAGTACAGTTATTTGTTGGGGCTGCCCGAAAGTGAGGATTTGGCTTTGAAAATTAAGGAAGCCATGCTATCCATTGAGGAATATAAACCCGACCTCAAAGACAGTTTGCCCAAAGATGAATATTTCAAACTCTATTCAAAAGATGATAGAACGCTCCCCAAGACTCTTTTGAAAATATTCGCTGATATTCCCGATGATGCTACGGGCGATGTGTTTGGTAAAGTATATGAGTATTTCCTCAGCGAGTTTGCGATGGCGGAAGGACAAGGCGGTGGCGAATTTTTTACGCCTACGAGTGTGGTCAAACTCATGGTCGAAATTATTGAACCTTATAATGGGACTATTTTTGACCCTGCTTGTGGCAGTGCGGGTATGTTTGTCCAAAGCTCTTATTTTGTTGACCGCCGTAGAGAAGAACGACATGATACGGACACCAAAGACCTTCGGGTATATGGGGCAGAGCGCACACCCGAAACCGTCAAGCTCGCTCGTATGAACTTGGCTGTCAATGGTTTGA
>JAYTUY010000067.1:0-28410 GCA_043744275.1 Saprospiraceae bacterium | reverse complement strand
TCAAATTAAAAACGGAACTGGAGTTCCGCGTTACTTTAAAATGTCAATAAAAAACGCCTTCATAACCTTCATTCATACATTGCAAAATGAGATTTGCGATGCTCTTGAAAGAATAGATGGTAAAGCCAAATTCAAGGAAGATGCTTGGCAACGCGAAGGCGGCGGCGGCGGCAAAACCCGCATTATCAAAGATGGGAATGTATTTGAAAAGGGCGGCGTGAATACATCAATCGTGGAGGGCATATTGCCCGAAGCGATGGCGCAACAATTCAAAGTAAAAGGCAGCCATTTTTTTGCTTGCGGCATTTCGTTGGTCATTCATCCCATCAATCCGATGGTGCCAACGGTTCATGCGAATTATCGGTATTTTGAATTGTACAATGAAGCAGGTGAAACAGTCGATAAATGGTTTGGCGGCGGAGCAGATTTGACTCCTTATTATTTATGGGAAGAAGATGGCGTTCATTTTCATCAAACTCATAAAGCGGCTTGCGACCCATTTGGCTTAGATTTATATCCAAAATTTAAGCAGCAATGCGATGAATATTTCATCAATAAGCATCGTCAGAATGAAGCAAGAGGCATCGGCGGCATTTTTTACGATTATATCCGCCCAAATACTGAGGGGGTAAATGGGTGTGTGTCTGCCGAGCAAATATTTGAAATGTCGAAATCATGCGGACAGGCTTTGTTAAAAGCCTATTTGCCAATAGTTGAAAAGCGGATGAATGAACCTTTTACAGAACAGAATCAACATTGGCAAGGCATTAGACGAGGTCGATATGTAGAGTTCAATTTGATACATGATAGAGGGACGCTTTTCGGATTGAAAACCAATGGTCGGATTGAATCTATTTTGATGAGTTTACCAGCAGTCGCCCGTTGGGATTATGATTTTCAACCACAACCCAATAGCCGAGAAGCACAGCTTTTAGAATATTTAAAACCAAGAGATTGGGTGAGTTTAATGATGAATGATAAATGATGAATGATGAATGATGAATTTGTACCCTCAGTCATGCAGAACTTGATAGCGCAAAATGCATTCACGTTTTTCAACATTTTGTTTATTATTTTCACAAATTATTGATTATCAATTAATTATAAAATCTATCATTTATCATTTATCATTTATCATTTATCATTTATCATTTATCATTCATCATTTATCATTCATCATTTATCATTCATCATTTATCATTCAAGAAAAATGTATTCATACGTCAAGGCTTTACATATTATTTTCATCGTGACGTGGTTCAGTGGGATGTTTTATATCGTGAGATTGTTTGTTTATAATGCAGAAGCGAATGAAAAAACGGAGCCTGAGCGCAGCATTTTACGCACTCAATTTAGCTTAATGATTAAGAGATTGTGGCTCGGTATAACTTATCCTTCCGCCATTTTGACTCTAATATTTGGCTCTTGGATGTGGTATTTATTGGGCGTCACACCTGAATGGTTGATGATAAAATTGTGTTTTGTCGGTGGTTTATATCTCTATCATTTTTCATTGGATACGATTTATCGGCATCAAAGCAAGGGCATATTTAAATACACATCGCAGCAATTGCGAATTTGGAATGAAATGGCGACCATATTTTTAGTAGCCATCGTCATGTTGGTGGTGGTGAAAGAAAATATGAGTTTTGTATGGGGCTTGTTGGGCTTGTTTTTGTTTATAATTATCTTAATGAGTGCTATAAAATTGTATAAAATGAGCCGTAATTAATAGACGTTAGAAAATTAGATATTAGATGAAAGACCACTAATAATTGAACTTGAAAATATCATAAATCATTGATTATCAATACATATTAATTATGTTGACTGAAACTGAAACTTACACCACCACCACCGAATCAGGTTATGAAAACCTCCTCGCTCAAAAATTAGCCGCTTTAAAAACGCAAGGCAATTATCGCTATTTTTTACCCCTTCAAAAATCGGCATCGCAGCACCCTGCTTTTAATCACAATACTGAGGGGGTAACGAAACCAATTGTGAATTGGACGAGCAATGACTATCTCGGCATGAGCGTGGATGAAGATGTGATTGAAGCATTTGCGAATGCGGCGCGTGAGCATGGTGTAGGCAGCGGTGGCACGCGCAATATTTCTGGCACAACAGTCCAGCATCGGCAACTTGAAAAAACAATTGCCAATTTGCATCAAAAATCTGAGGCATTGATTTTTACAAGCGCGTATGTGGCTAATTCAACGGCTATTTCTATTTTAGCAAGGGCATTTCCGAATACTTTGCTTTTTTCAGATGAAGAAAATCATGCTTCTATGATTGAAGGCATCAAATTAAGTCGGTGCGAAAAACGCATTTTTAAGCACAATGATTTGGCGCATTTAGAGACTTTACTTCAAGCAACTGATGTCAATCGCCCTAAAATCATTCTTTTTGAGTCAGTTTATTCCATGTCTGGTTCGATTGCACCCATTCAGGCAATTTGCAATTTAGCCAAAAAATACAATGCACTCACTTATTTGGATGAAGTGCATGGCGTAGGCATGTATGGCATCAATGGCGAGGGTTTGGCAGGTGAGCAAAATTGCTCGGATGATGTGGACATTATCAACGGCACGTTGGCAAAATCTTACGGTTGTATTGGCGGTTATGTAGCTGCCAATGATACCATTATTGACTATATCCGCAGTTTCGGCGAAGGCTTTATTTTCACCACTTCGCTCCCGCCTGCGGTGTGTGCAGCGGCGACTACGAGTATTGAAAAAGTGAAAAACAGTCCTGAATGGCGGCAACATTTTCACCAAAACGTCAAAATACTGAGGGGGGCATTGCGAGCAAAAGGCGTTGAATTTGAAGAGAATCCTTCACATATTACGCGCATTATCATAGGCGATTCTAAAAAAACGAAGGTGGTGACAGATAGGTTGCTCAATGAATTTGGTATTTATTTACAACCCATTAATTTTCCAACAGTGCCAAAAGGAAGAGAAGGTTTGCGGATTGTTGTAACGGCACGGCATACATTGGAGTATATTGAAAATTTAGCGAATGCCTTGAGGAGTGTATTATAAAAACAAAAAGGGTTGCTGTAAATGTGAAACAGCAACCCTTTGATTCTTTTAAGGAAAAATTTACTTCAAAATAGTCTCTTTAGTGGCATCTAAAATGGCTCTCGCACCCGCTTGATTAGCCGATTGAGAATAAACACGCAACACAGGTTCAGTACCTGAAGCCCGCATCATCACCCATTCACCATTACCGAGATTGAATTTCCAACCGTCCACGTCTTCGATGGACTCTACTTTATATGAGCCAAATTTTTTATAACTCTTTGATTTACAAGCATTTACGATATTTACTTTTTGCTCTTCCGTCAAATGCAAATCATCACGGTCGCAAACAAATGAACCGACGATGTCATACACTTCTTGAATCAATTGCTTCAATGATTTGCCTGTAGAAGCCATAAATTCTAAAATCATCAAGCCAATCCAAATGCCATCGCGCTCAGGTATATGACCTTTCACCGCCAAGCCACCCGACTCTTCGCCACCCACGAGGACATCGCGTTGAGTCATGATTTCAGCGATATATTTGAAGCCAATTTTAGTGATTTCGCAGGGCAAACCAAATTTGTCCGCCATCACTTTCATCTTATCCGTCACTGAAAAAGTCACAACCACATCACCGCTCAAGCCTTTATATTTATGCAAATACAACAATAAAAGCAAGAGAATATGGTGAGAATCCACGAAATTACCATCTTCATCGTACATGCCAATGCGGTCAGCATCGCCATCGTTCGCTATGCCCAAACCTATTTTTGGATTCTTTTTGATGGTTTCAGACAGCAATTTTAGATTGCGGTGAATCGGCTCAGGAGCTTGTCCGAACATCCCAGGGTTTTGATCACAATGCAACAAAATGGCTCTTGGCAATATTTGCTTCATCGCTCTTTGACCCGCACCATACATCGCATCGTAAGCAATTTTGAATTCAGCCGACTTAATGGTCGCTAAATCAAAATTCTTTCTGACATGTTGGATATACATTTTTTCTAAATCCACTACTTTCAGTAAGCCCTTTGCTTCCATATCCCAAAGGCTTGGAAGGCTTTTTACTGAGGGGGCATCTGGAATAAGCTCCTCTACCTCAGCCACCGTTGAAGGAAACGAAGGTCCACCAAAGCTTGATTTGAGTTTATAACCATTATAAGATGGTGGATTATGGCTCGCTGTGATGACAATTCCTAAATCGGATTTGGTCTTCACGACGCCCAACGACACCATCGGGGTAGAAACAAACCCAACCGCTAAATGCACTTTGATGCCATACGACCCCAACATTTGAGCAGTAGCTTCGGCAAACATTTTACCGCCAAAACGGCAATCATGACCGATGACCGCTTTTTTAAGCTTATTTTTTTTCATCCACAGGGCAGTTGCCTCCGCCACACGTTTCACATTTTCAAGGGTATAATCGTCAGCGATTATTGCACGCCAACCATCCGTTCCGAATTTAATAGGAGTTACTGCCATACTTTTAATATTTAATTTTTTATTGAAATCTCGTTTGATTCATGCAAGATACTGAGGGGGTATGAAAATTAATAATTAAAAATTGAAAATTGAAATTTTTTTATTTAAATCATTGATTTTAATTGACTTATAGATATTTAAATTAGACAACTGATTTTAGATTGATTGAAAAATGATTGTTGTAAAATGTCATCAGTGCTTTTAATTCTGCTATATTTTTATCAGTCATAAAAGATGGTTGATCATTATTATCCAACATCGCCATCGTTTTTTCAGCATTTAGAAATCTTAAATCCCGCTTATTTTTATTTTTATAAACCCCACACGCATATACAGGTACGGGCTTTACGTCCGTCAATATCGTTTTTATTTTTTTATCTTTAAAATCAATTCCTTTTGAAATTTTTAATTTTAGATAAACCGATAAATGACACCAATTAAAAATATCATAAGCCACAAAATCGCCAAAAGAAAAAATGACAAATCCCCGTTTTGCTTCTTGCGTCAACGGACAATTGAACGGATAAGCTGCCATCGGTTGAACATTATGAGCATGACCACCGAGAATAATATCGGGTCCACACTCTTCAAAAATACGCTTTGTATTATCCACAATATGCGCTCCTGGATACGCCTGATAAGCATTCCCATAATGCAAACTTAATACAACAAAATCAGCTTTTTGAATGGTTTTAGCATAAAAAATATCTTTTTTCAAGGGCATCAAGTCAATATTGGCTTGATTGACTTCCAAATGATTCACTAAATAAGGTTTATCAGTTGGATTGGTGAGTTGGTTCATCGAAAAAGTATAGGCAACAAAAGCGATGCGAACCCCTTTTTTTTCAATGATAGGGAAATCAAGGCGTTCTTTTTCATTCCTTGATGTGCCTGTATGGAGTATATTTTTTTCTTTTAAAAAACAAATTGTTTTATTTAAACCATCTTCACCCATGTCGAGCGAGTGATTATTGGCAGTGCTGAGGATGTCAAATTGCCAATTTTGTTTTGTTTTTTCCTTAAAATATTGACTGTTATGGAAATCCCGACTCAATCGGGACTGAGGGGTCTGATTTGTAGGATTAAAAATATCAAACATGGCATTATCCCCATTAAAGTGCATGTCATTGAGCATGACTTCAGGCACGAGCGAGGCAGGCTTTGAGGTATCAATGGGCGTTTCAAGATTGGCAAACCGAATATCAGCATCAAAAAAATCATCGCCAATATCGTCCCAAAGGTGCTGACAAAATTGTGGTTGAATCCATTCATAAGGCATCAAATCGCCTGCAGATGTTAGAGAAATGCTTGATTTTTCTTCAAAATCAATGGGTTTTGAAAAGACAGGTGGATTTTTTTTAAAAAAATCAATGACTGCTCCATTGGCATCATCTTTTAAAGGCGACTTAAAATAGTATTTATATGCGAAAAAAAGAAGGTCTTTGGTGGTATAATGTCGAGGGTCGTCGTGAAAATACTGAGGGGGTGTCTGCCAACGGCGTCCATAGATAAAATGCACTATCCAAAGCAAGGCTCTCAGGGCAATAATTAAAGCTTTGCCCTTGCGGGTGTAGGCGGTGACGGCAGGTAGTTGATTCACGAATGGCAGTTACAATTGAGGCAGTATATCATTGACAGAAATATTAAAATCTGGCATAACAGGCATGGCACTGCACATATCATCGCCAAAACAAATTTTCACATCTCGAATGGAGGTATAAACTTGCACTTTCCGCACTTTCGGAAATATCACCCAAACGACTTGAACGCCATTTTCAAAATATTCAATAATTTTTTCTTCCACTTCATTGATTTGGTCATTTTTTGAAATGACTTCAATAGCAAAAGCGCAGACGCTTGGAAAGCCATCAAGAGATTCTTCCATTTGCTGTTTAGAAAGATAAGCTAAATCTGTCCGCCTTGTTCTATTGACAGAGGGCAAGAACATATCTACTTCGGTAGTAATTATACCGCCTTCTTTTTTAGCGAATGTAGTATCAAACAGGTTTTGTAAGGCTCTAATAATGAGAAATTGGTTTCGGTTCATAGTACGGTTTTTCTTTTCAATAATACCGTTGTTCCATTCATATTTGAATGGGTCTTCCCTGTTGGTGTAGCGTTCAAGGAATTTTTCAAGCGTTATTAATCGCTTGCCGGCATTTGGATTGGCTTTTGAAAGTGTTGCTGCACTCATTTTTACAATGTTTTTGACAAATATACGCCTTATTTTTTAACGAAATTATCTACTAATTGCAACATTGTACAAACCTATAAGGTTTTCAAAACCTACAGCATATACTTAACTATTCTTTTACAAGATCTATATGAGTTTTCTGCAAAAATTCTTTAAATGAGTCTAACGGACTCTCACATATGGCTGCGAGGCTTTCGAGGAAAAGAAAAAAAAACGATAGCCTAAAGTTGTTTAGGCTTAAATATGTTGTAAGTGGTTTCTAATTGTGCTATCTTAAATTCATCCACCGCATAGTACGCTGCGCGATGTTGCTTTCCAGAACCCTGTTTAATTTTCAAGATTCCGTATTTGACCATTTTTTTAAGAATCGGGCGAATATAACCGCCCTCATACTTCAATTCGTTACTAATATCCTCACCATGCAGCACAAATGGCTTATCTGCTATTAAATTAATGATTTCGGATGCAACGGGTTTTTTTGTACAAAACAAGCTAAAAAGAAGTTGAATATAATTTGCTTTTTTAGCATCTATTACCTGAATACTTGAAATACTATCCATGAGAAGTTATTTTTTTTTACTTTTTTTTACGCAAAATTAAAATACTGTACAAAAGAAAAAATTAATTGTGAAATAAAAAAACTTGATACCTATTATATGTCCAAGATAGAGAAAACAATTTATTTTTAAATTATTTTATTTTACGATTAAATATTTGATTATTAAATTTAAAACCCTTTATCCTTGCTTCAAATAAACCACAATGGTTTATTTGTACCACCTCAGTATTAAACTTATTTTTTACTTTGACTAAAGGCGAATATGATTTTTATATCTATGCCCGAAAAAATGACAACGTATATTTCGTCAAAAGATGATAGTCTATCAGAATTGGGTACTCAAATTCGATTATTTTTTAAACTTATATATTTGATATCCCCCTCAGTATAAAATTGGGTTTTGATAATTAGACCACATTTTATAATAAAACGTGGTATCAAATCAATTAAAAAGCGGTAATTATCGTCATATTACACGGCAATAACATAGTAAAATCTATCACTTAATGAGATTTTACTATATTTGCCAAATATTCTTTGGCAACTGAATCTACAACCACATTTCAGCCTAAAACGTGGTATCAAAAACGCTAAAACGGAAAGTTTGACAAAAAGTAAACTCATCTTATTCATTCATAAAACAATCATTAAATTATGAAAATTTTTAAATTCACACTCATTGCACTTATTTTATCATTATCAGCTTTGACAAGTTGCAAAGATGCCGTTTGCCCAGAAGGGTACACAGGTAAAAATTGCACAACTCAAATCACACCTAAAACAATCAATATTGATTACTTCTACACACGTGATTATGCGATGCTCACACCTGCGGGCTACACGTGGGACATCAACACAGGCGGGGCAACGAGTAACCCTGACGTGTATCTTGAACTTATTGACGTGGAAACAAACTCATCAATTTGGAAAAGTGAAATTTTGCAGAATGGAAGTGGGTCAGCATATAGCTTTAGGCAGAGCTTGCCTACCATCAGCCCAGTGATACCAAACAAACTTTATAAAATAAAGGTTTGGGACTATGACTCGGCAACGGCATCAGATTTAATTTCAACTTTTCAATTCACCTTTTACGACAAAGCCAATGGTTTTCCCCTCGAACTAAAATTAACTCCACAAGGATCGGTGTTCAATATACCTCTCCGATACATTTTTTAAAAATCCCTATCTTGGCAATAAAAAAAGCCGTTAACCCTTTCGAGAGTTAACGGCTTTTTTATGCGTTTTAAACGTTTTTAATCGGATAATACTGACCACGTTTTTGCCTAAAATGTGGTTAAATCTTCGAGAATCTTTTAGAAAAACATAGAATGTAAACCGTTTTAAATGGATAAATGCGGATAATGAACACCACGTTTTGGGCTAAATCGTGGTTAAATACTGAGGGGGGTAAAATTAGGAATTAAAAATACTGTTTGGCATATACACCTTGTCTTTTTCTTCGCGAGGCGGCGGCATCGTAAGAGTTTGATATTTTTCAATTGTCTCATCCAATTCTAACGTGGAAAGGACAACTTCATTCATTGATACGATCGCGTAACATTTCCTAAACAGATTATCCAACTTAGGGAAAAAATAGGCTTTTTGAGCCACACCATGCGCGTACCGATAGATAATACTGTTTTTTAATAAAAAAAAAGATAGGAATACTGAGGGTGGCTGGTAAAAAGTTTAGAATAGAAAAAGCCATTTTTTACAAATATTGTAAAAAATGGCTTTTATATATCATTGAAAATCAATTACTTACCATCTAAAGCAATATCCAAAACTTCTTTCATTCTATCGACATAGCGGAAAGAGATGCCGTCAATATAGGATGCATTGATTTCTTCAACGTCTTTTTTATTCTCTCTGCAAAGAATGATTTCTTTACAGCCCGCCCTTTTCGCAGCCAATATTTTTTCTTTAATACCACCAACAGGCAATACTTTTCCACGTAGGGTAATCTCACCCGTCATGGCTAAATATGGCTTAATGGGTTTCTTTTTGAAGGCTGATGCTAAAGCCGACATCATAGTGATGCCCGCTGAAGGTCCGTCTTTCGGAATCGCGCCTTCGGGCACGTGTACATGTATATCATTTTCGTCAAATACTGAGGGGGGTATGCTCAATTCCTCCGCATTGGATTTGAGGAAAGTCAAAGCGGTTGTGGCTGATTCTTTCATGACAGCACCCAGGTTTCCAGTCAGTGTTAAGCCGCCTTTGCCTCTTGACAAAGAGCTTTCGATGAAAAGAATATCGCCGCCAACGGATGTCCACGCCAAGCCAATAGCGACGCCCGGTATTTGTTCTTTTTCATAAAAATCATTGCTAAAACGAGCAGAACCTAACATTTTTTTCAAATCCTCCTCTTTAACTGTTGGAGAATATTTTTCACTCATCGCCACCTTCTTCGCAATATGCCGCATGACACCTGCCAAGCGGCGGTCGAGCGAACGGACACCTGACTCGCGCGTATATTTTTCAATAATAGCAGAGATAATTGGCTCAGACAACTTGACATCTTTAGCCTTCAAACCATGCTCTTTGCGCTGTTCTGGGATAAGATGTTGCTTGGCAATTTCAATTTTTTCTTCTACTGAATAGCCACTCAAACGAATGATTTCCATCCTATCAAGTAAAGCAGGTTGAATGGTTTCAAGCGAATTAGCAGTAGCAATGAAGAGCACTTTGCTCAAATCATACTCCAATTCAAGGTAATTATCATAAAAAGTAGAGTTTTGCTCAGGGTCTAACACCTCAAGCAAAGCCGACGATGGATCGCCTCTAAAACTGGCACCTACTTTATCTATTTCATCTAAAATAAAAACAGGATTGGCAGAGCCGACTTTTTTCATGCTCTGAACAATGCGACCTGGCATAGCACCAATATAGGTTTTCCGATGCCCTCTAATTTCAGCTTCATCGTGTAAACCACCCAATGACATGCGGATAAATTTTCTATCCAAAGCATTGGCTACCGACTTGCCCAAAGAGGTTTTACCCACGCCTGGAGGACCCACGAGCAACAAAATCGGGGCTTTCATATCGCCTTTCAATTTCAAAACGGCTAAGTGTTCGAGTATGCGTTCTTTGATATCATCTAAGCCATAATGATCGAAATCAAGCACTTTTTTAACTTTTTTCAAGTCAAAATTGTCCACTGTATAGTCTTCCCAAGGCAAATCAAGGAGCGTTTCAAGATAATTTAACAAAATTGAAAACTCTGCCATTTGAGGTGACATCCGTTTCAATTTAGCCACTTCTTTATCAAATTGAGAACTCACTGCTTTGGGCCACTTTTTAGATTTCGCCCGTTCTGCCAAGCGACCAACTTCTTCCTCTTGGGGGTTGCCGCCGAGTTCTTCTTGAATGGTACGGAGTTGTTGATTGAGGAAATAATCGCGCTGCTGTTTGTCCATTTCAGACCGTACTTTTTGCTCGATTTCTCCTTTCAGTTGTAGCAATTGCAACTCGCCATCCATGTGTAGGAGAATAGATTCAGCTTTTTCGCTGAGGTTGTCCAATTCAAGGATATGCTGTTTGGCAGGCAACTTCATATTCATATTTGAAGCGATAAAATTGAGTAGAAAAACATCGTTTGAAATGTTTTTCAACATCACTTGCGCTTCGTTCGGAATTTGAGGAGAGAGGTCAACGATTTCCCTTGCTTTATCTCGAATCGTTTCAATCAGTGCTTCAAACTCCAATTTATTAGTGGCTTCGATATACTCTTTGATGCGCGTATCGCCTTGTAAAAAAGGTTCATCGGTGACCATTTCCACCAATTCCATCCGCTTACGACCTTGTAAAATAACCGTCGTAGAGCCATCTGGCATTTTCAGGAGGCGTAGAATCCGCGCAATTGTTCCAATTTTATAAAGATTTTCGCTTGAAATATCATCAGAATTGCTATCTTTTTGAGACAACACGCCCAATACCTTCGTCGTATCATAAGCCTTTTGAACAGCCTTAATAGATTTTTCACGCCCTACCGTAATAGGAATCACAACGCCTGGAAAGAGAACGGTATTTTTAAGGGGTAAAATGGGCATTATTTCAGGAAAAGTTTCATTTTTCTGAGTTTCATCCTCCTCATCGATAGACATCATGGGCATAAATTCCGCATCATCATCCATCGGTGCCATCTGCGCATAGTCTTCAAAAATATCTTGCATTTGTATATTTTAATGTTAAAATTTGTTGAAAATACTTGTTTGGTTGTTGGTTATTAATTGTTGGTTATTAGTTATGCAAAACCAATAACCAACAATTAATAACCAATAACCAACTTATGTCACCTTGTCAGTTTGTGTTCAGATTTTTTTTATATAAACGTAAAACTAATTAAGGCAAGATTTATACCACCCGTTTTTTTATGACAAAAAGGCAGATATTGCCTATTTTATTTCTTTGTTTTGATTTTATTTAATACAAAATTGCCTACATCAACACCTTGTTTGATGCCATTATCACAAGCAGGCATATAATGAATCCCTGCATAAAAACGGCTGATGGCGGCTTGTTTCGCTGCTTCATCAAACGATTTGAATGAGCGGGGAGACATGCCAAATTGAACCTCAGTGCTGTCCGTAAAAGCCACATTCTCACCATAAAGTGCTGTCAAAACAGCGCAAGCCGCCCCTGAAAAAGTGCTATGTCCACTCGGATATTCTGGGAATGGCGGCGTCACGATAATAGGCGTCCATTCAGGCGCAATATATTTGCTGATATACGTTTCGGGGCGAATCACTTCTGAACGGTATTTTTCATCCCAACAACTGATGCTCACATCCAATTCGCTGATGGCTACTTTGGCATAAGCCTCTGCTACTTGATAAATATCTTTTTTGAGCGCTCGGCTCGCATACATCGTAATATGCAGCCAATGCCCAGGCGGTGTTACTTTTTTAACAACGAAATTGAAATGCCCTGCATTATTAGTCGAAGCAGGGCTATCATCCCAATAACGTCCAGTTTCGATGCGCTCAGGCGTAGAATCTGCTACGGATTTATAGACTTCGTAAGCTTCTTTATAAAATTTACTACTTTTTATAGAGTCAAATGGTGTACAAGCAGCAGGTTTAAATTGGGCAGCCGAATCCATCGCCATCGGGCGTATTTTGTACCAATGAGGCTCTACAGCATCAGCATAATCGGGGGCTGTTGGGCTCCACCGCGCAGGATTATTTTGACTGACCGTATATTTAGGCATGGAGCGCGTTTGAGCATAATTATCTTTTGCAGACCATTTAATAATAGCTCCTCCGACGGTATCACCATAAGCAATTGACCGCTCATAGACATCTTTTGGAATGCCTATCATTTTCATTTCTTTAAAAATTCTATCTTCAAAAGCCGCAATACTATCTTCTGAAAAAATGAGTTTTTTGCCCACTTTCAAATAGGCTTTCACACTCGCCAAAGGAAAACAATACTCTTTTCCTGCTTCTGGTTTCGGCATTTCACCCAAACCATTCAGTTGTTTTGCAAGGCTCTGATACCCCTCAGTATTGGCGTTCAAAGCCTCATAAGCTGCCACATGAGCATACGCATATATACGTGAGGCAATCATAGGAGGAAAAAGATCATGCTTAATGACAGAAGTCAACTGCAACATAGAGCGATGCAAATATTCAGCATCAGCTGCTTCTTTTTGAAAATTAGGATTCTTTTTTTCACAACTTGCCCATAAAATACTGATTGATAAAAATAAAAAAAGGGCTTTTATTAGATTCGTTTTATACATTCTCAAGCGATATTTATTCTAAATTTAGAAATTGGAAAGCAAAGGTAAAAAAATATTTTCCCAATAATGAGCATATTAGACATCCCAACACCCCCTCAGTCATTTTATGCTTTAAAACTTTCAGACTTAAATTATATTTTTACCCAAAATTGAACTTTGAACAACATGAATCAAAAAATACAATACGGCGTCGTTATTATTTGCCTAATTATTATTGGCGGAGTGGGTTTTGCCATGACTCAATTACCGCTTTGGGGTTGGCTGCCGCTCCCATTATTAAGTGCCATTTGGGCACTCATCGTTTTTTTAAGGTTAAAAAAATACAACCTGCGATGGCTGTTGCTCTCAACTTTGAGCGGTATCTTCCTAAGTTTGGGCTTTCCTGTCTCTCCACTTACACCATTACTGTTCTTAGGATTCGTACCACTATTAATGGTTGAAAATGAGATATTTTCAAAAGGCAATAAAGAAGGTATTCTCAAATATGCCTACAATGCTTTCGCCATTTGGAATATCGGCGCAACTTGGTGGGTATCCAACGCAGGACTTGCTCCAGGCATGATTGCCAACTTTTTGAATGCCTTTTTTATGGCAGTTCCTTTTTGGTTATTCCATAAAAGTAGAAATATACTGACTCGTCCCGAATCAATCGGGAGGGGGTGGCATTTAGGAGGTTTTATCATCTATTGGCTCGCCTTCGAGTATGTGCATTTGAATTGGGAAATCAGTTGGTCATGGCTCACTTTGGGCAATGCCTTTGCACAATATCCAAGCTGGATTCAGTGGTATGAATACACAGGCGTTTTCGGCGGTTCATTGTGGATTTTAGCAGTCAATATTTTGATTTTTAAAGCCATTAATTCAAATCAAAAAATACAAAACTATATCAATCAAATACTTACTTACACCTCCTTTAGTGGCAGGGGGGCAAACGATAAAAATGCACAAATCGCTGATAATCAAGCACATAGCGACTCCCCCTTTGGGGGCAGGGAAGATAATCGAGTGGCTTTCAAGGCTTTACTGACCATTTTAATACCCCTCAGTATTTCAGCATTAATTGCCAATTTTTCCAATAACCAAAATGTTGAAAATGACAATAAAACAGCCAATGTCGTTGTCGTTCAGCCCAATTATGAACCGCATTATCAAAAATTTGAAGTACCAGAAGACGTTCAGCTTCAAAAATTTCTCAAGCTGGCGGCTCAAAAAATAGACTCCACAACAGACTATTTAGTCTTCCCCGAAACGAGTTTTGACTTCCACAATGTTGATAATTTTGATCAAGTTACCACCATTAATTTGTTGAAAGATTTTGTCAATCGGTATCCTAAATTGCATTTGGTGACGGGTATTGATGCTATAAAAATATATGCAGCTTATGTCTTTCAAAAACCCGAAGGCTTAGCTTCATCGGTGCGAGATCATGACAATCGCGATGGCACATTTACCTATTTTGAAGCTTATAATGCGGCGGCTCAAATCACGTCGGGCGCGAATAATATTGATGTTTATAAAAAATCCAAGCTCGTTCCAGGTGCTGAGATTTTACCTTATGGCTTTCTATTTGGTTGGCTGAAACCATTATTTAGAAAATTTGGCGGCTCTACAAGTGGCTATGGCGCACAACCTACTCGAAGCGTTTTTAGGAATAAAGACGGTCAAAGAGCCGTTGCCCCTATGATTTGCTACGAATCAGTGTTCGGCGATTTTTCACGCGGGTATGTAGAGGCAGGGGCGAATGCATTTTTTGTCGTCACTAATGATGGTTGGTGGGACGATACGCCAGGCTACAAGCAGCACTTAAAATTTGCCTGTTTGCGGGCGATTGAGTTTCGCCGCCCTGTGGTGCGTTCAGCGAATACAGGCTCAAGTTGTTTTATTGATAAATATGGGCATATCGAGCAAGCGACACCTTACGCCGTGGATGCCGTTATCAAAGGCACAATTCATCTAAATTATGAAATGACTTTTTATGAAAAGGTAGGGGATATTATTGGGCGAGTAGCGGCATATTTAGCAGTGGCTTTACTATTATTTTTTATTTTTAAAAGCATTTTAAAACGATTTAAACAAATTGTTTAATTTTATTTCAATGTAAAATATTGATTATCAATTGGTTACAAGGATTTAAAACGCAAATATTAAGAATCGTGAGCAAGAGTCCAGCGGACTCAAACGTTTGTAGGATTACGAACTAACAGAGACATCTCACGAGTCCAGCGGACTCACACATTTGTATAAATTTCTTACAAACGTATGAGTCCGCTGGACTCTTTGGATGATTACTGAAAATTTTAGTTATTGCATTCAAACATCTACCCCCTCAGTAAAAAAGCCATTCAAAGCACTTTCAAACCTAAAAATGTCGCCAATATGCAGAGGAAAATACTCAGCGAAATATTCAAAACAGCCATCAGCATATTGCCGTTTTGAAATAAATGCACTGTTTCATTTGAGAAAGTAGAGAAAGTACTAAAGCCGCCGCAGAAGCCTGTTGCCCACAACATTTTTTGTTCGTCGCTCAAAATGCCTTTCATCGTCAAAGCTGTTAATACGCCGATGATGAAACTGGCTGCGACATTAGAAATAAGTGTTGCTAAAGGAAAATTCCATCCTAACTGCCTGATAATCAAGGAGATACCAAACCGTGTGATACTACCAAAACCGCCACCGAGAAAAACCAATATCCAATTCATCTGAATTTTGTAGTGAAATTTTTTGTAAAATAACTTGCAGCAAGTTTTAAAACTTGCTGCAAGTTGCACTCATACCAAAGGTAATTTTTTTCTAAAAACTAAGCGACCCTAATTTTGTTTAGTTCTGAAAATCAATAATCAATATTTATGAAAGTAGCTGTATTTAGAAAAGCGCATTTCAATGCTGCTCATCGCTTGCACAATCCAAAATGGACAGATGAAAAAAATAGAACCGTCTTCGGCTTGTGCAATAATCCCAATTATCATGGGCATAATTACGAATTGGAAGTGCAAATAACGGGCGAGATTGACCCCGAAACGGGCTATGTCTATGATTTAGGCAAATTGAGCGACATCATCAAAATGCATGTTGAAAATCGTTTTGACCATAAAAATCTCAATTTAGATTGTGCTGAATTTAAAAATCTGAACCCAACGGCTGAAAATATAGTGGTCGTTATATGGCAAATACTGAGGGGTCAGATTGAGGAAAACTTTGATGTCAAAGTGAGATTGTATGAAACACCGCGTAATTTTGTAGAATATCCAACAACGCCTTAACTCCCAAAGGGCATGGTAGATTGGTTCTGAAAAGGTGCAGAGCACTGTAATCTTTTCATTTACGCATATTATATTTCCACAAAAGAAACAATTTTAAATACTTCCAAACGGCTCCCCCTTGGGGGTTGGGGGGAAAACGTCAATCAAATCAAAAATAATCAAATGGCAAAACAAAATAGATTCAAACGATTTGGACAACAAACCAGCCAAGAGGTGGGCTTTGGCAACACCACTTCTGTCAACCAACGATTGATGAATCCTGATGGCTCATACAATTATGTGCGTGTGGGGTTGCCCTGGTACGAAACGTTTAATATTTTTCATTTTTTTATAACGGCACCGCTGTCTCATTTTTTCCTTGTCGTCATATTGTGGTACACTTCTATGAATCTCGTTTTCACGGGATTGTATTATCTGACAGGCGTTCAGCACTTGACGGGTATGGTTTATCAAAATGAATTTGACCGATTTTTTGAAGTCTATTTTTTCTCTGCCCAAACGCTTACAACTGTCGGTTACGGGCGCATTAATCCGATGGGTATCACCTCCAGTTCGATTGCTTCGTTGGAGGCATTGGTGGGTTTGTTGAGTTTTGCGGTCTTTACGGGCTTAGTGTATGCGCGTTTTGCAAAGCCACGAGCGTCTTTGATGTTTAGTAAAAATGCTGTGATTGCTCCTTTCAATGATATAACTGCCTTGATGTTTCGATTTGCTAACAAAACCAAATCCAATTTGATGAACATGAAAGTGCAGGTCACGCTCTCCATTATAGTAACAGATGAAAATGGTGTTGAAAATCGCAAGTTTTTCACCCCCCTCAGTTTGGAGCGCGATAGCATCGTATTTTTTCCTTCCAGTTGGACTATTGTACACCCAATTAATACTGAAAGCCCCATTTATGGCATGAATTGGGAGGATTTCAAGCATTCACAACCTGAATTGATGATTTTAACAACTGGTTTTGATGATACATTTGATGACAATGTTTATGAGCGTCATGCTTACAATATAAGCGATATGGTCTGGGGTGCTAAATTTGTCAAAGTATTTGGCACTGATGAAGATGGCAGACCACTCCTTGATTTGAGTAAATTTCATAATTTTGATGAAATACCCATTGAGCATTTAATAGGTGGCAATCACCCTGAGTTGGGTACGCCCGCTTCTTAAACATGTTCAATATTTTATTTCTCAATCAAAAACTTTAGAAGGATTCAAAATGCCACGTGGGTCAAATGCTTTTTTAATACCCCTCAGTATATTCAAGTGATTTTCCTTAAAAAAGAGTGGCATATATGGTTTTTGAAGATAGCCAATGCCATGTTCCGCAGAGAGCATACCGCCGAGGGATTGCACTAATTTATAAATTGCTCGTTTGCCTTCTATGCTTCTAACACGCCACTCATCCGTAACTGGTTCGTCGCTAATAATAGAAAAATGGATATTGCCGTCGCCGATATGCCCCAAATTGCTTGTTTTTAAATCCAATTCCTCCCCAATTTTTTTGACCCCCCTCAGTAATTCGGGCAATTTAGTGCGCGGCACAACCGTATCTTCCGTCACCATCGCATGAGACAATGTAGTAATGGCATTGGCGGCATTGCGGCGCAATTTCCACAATTCATTTTTTTGCGCTTCACTATCCGCAAAAAGAATGTCGCCCACGGAGAATTGAGACAGCACCTCTGCTATTTTTTCACAATCTTGCTGCAAAATATCCATATTATTCCCATCCACTTCTATCAACAACATGGCTTCATATTCAGATGAAATCGGAATAGGCGACGAACCGACGTACCGAACAGCATAATCAATCGTCACATGATCCATAAATTCCAAAGCGGACGGGATGACACCCGATTTGAAAATATCAGCCACAACCGCACAGGCTTCCTCCGCTTTATGAAATAATGCCAACATCAGCAAATTAAATGGTGGATAAGGCAGTAGTTTCAAAACAATTTTCGTCACCACCGCCAAAGTGCCTTCGCTCCCTGTTATCAATTGCGTGAGATTATAGCCTGTCGAATTTTTTAAGGTATTAGCACCCGTTAACATCACCTCTCCGTTAGGCAAAACGATTTCAAGATTCAAAACATAATCCCGCGTGACACCATATTTCACGCAACGCGGACCACCGGCATTGGTGGCAATATTACCGCCGATATGCGAATAACCACGTCCTGCTGGGTCGGGCGGATAATATAAGCCTTTGTCTTGTAACACATTCTGCAAATGTTCAGTAATGACAGCGGGTTCAACAGTGACTTGGTAGTTTTTGTCATCAATTTCTAAGATTTTATCCAACCGTTCCATTGACATTGCCACACCGCCATGCACTGCTAAACCACTGCCCGTTAAGCCGCTGCGTGCGCCTTGCACTGTTATAGGTATGCGATGCTTATAGCACAAAGCCATGATTTTAGACACCCCCTCAGTATTAGAAGGCTTGACGACGACTTCAGGCAAAAAATAAAGGTCTTTAGTGAAATCCCGCGCATGTTTGTCCAGTATATCTACTTGCGTGAAAACGGCATCGCTACCTGCTATAGCCGTTAGTTTTTTGATGAATTTAGGAGTGATTGTATTGAATTTTGCCATTTTGATTTGTCTTAACGATGAATAAAGGGTTAAAAATAAGCATAGTTATGACAATTTAATAAGTCTAATGTTTGGCAGTAAACATTGAGTTGATGTTTCAGACAATGGATTCATGTTTCTAAATAATAGGTCTATGTTTCTGACAAAGGCTTCATGTTACTTGCAACGACTTCATGTTTATTGCAATAGCTTCATGTTTCTAAACAATAGGTCTATGTTTCTGACAATGACTTATTATTTCTGACAATGACTTCATGTTTCTTGCAATGACTTCTTGTTTCTTGCAACGGCTTCATGTTTCTTGCAACGGGTTCATGTTTCTCGCAATAGCTTCATGTTTCTAAACAATAGGTCTATGTTTCTGACAATGACTTATTATTTCTGACAATGACTTCATGTTTCTTGCAATGGCTTCATGTTTCTTGCAATGACTTCATGTTTCTTGCAATGGCTTCATGTTTCTCGCAATAGCTTCATGTTTCTTGCAACGGCTTCATGTTTCTTGCAACGGTTTCATGTATATTGCAACGGGTTGATTTTACTTACAAAAACTTGATTTTATATAAGAAACGGCTTTTTAGCCAAATATACTGAGGGGGTGTTTGCGATGGTTTGTAAAAACGAAAGGTAGGAATCTGCAATGGAAATGTACATGAAATTTATACAGGCTTTCGTTTTTATTTCTAACATTTTGTTGTAAATTTACCTTCGGTTATGGGTTAATGCTACAAAATCTAAATATAAACTTTCATAAGTAATAATTTCAGCAATGGAAAAGATAAAATTTATAGACCTTTTTTGTGGTATTGGTGGCTTTCGGACAGCAATGGATCAAGCCTGTGTTGAAAACGACCTTATTCCTGAATGTGTGTTTTCTTCAGATATAGATACATTTTGCCAAGACAGCTATGAAGCCAACTTTGGGGATAGACCTGTTGGTGATATAACAAAAGTTGACGAGAAAGATATTCCCGATCACGACATTTTATTTGCAGGTTTTCCATGTCAACCGTTTAGTATTATTGGACAAATGCAAGGGTTTAATGACATTCGGGGGACACTATTTTTTGACATTGCGAGAATTCTAAAACATAAAAAACCAAAAGCTTTTATACTTGAAAACGTTAAACAGCTTGTTGGACACAACGGCGGCGAAACGTTAAAGACAATCATAAAAACATTGGAAAAAGATTTGGGATACCATGTAAAGTTTGCTGTACTTAATGCCCTTGATTATGGACTGCCTCAAAAACGGGAACGTGTAATTATTGTAGGACATAAAAAGCCGATAATGTTTAGCTACCCTTCACCCGTCAGACCATTCAAAGCGCTTTCAGAAATTCTTGAAAAAATCGTTGATAAAAAACATTTTGCCTCTGAATACATTTCACAGAAGCGCAAAGACACTCATAAATCAGCATATAAACTTTCTATTTGGCACGAAAATAAAGCAGGCAATATTTGTTCTTATCCATACTCTTGTGCGTTGCGGGCAGGAGCATCTTACAATTACCTACTTGTAAATGGAGAAAGACGTTTGACACCCAGAGAAATGTTTCGCTTACAGGGTTTTCCTGACAGTTATAAAATTGTTGTAACTGACGGACAGGCAAGAAGGCAAGCGGGTAATGCTGTTCCAATAAATTTAGTGAAAGCCGTTATTTTAAAACTATTGCCGTATGTTGCTACCACGATGGATATGACATCGGTTTTAAAAGAATATGAAGTAAGTCATGGAGAACAATAAGTACCCAAAATTAAGAACAGTCAATAAATCGGTTTCGGCTTTTCCATTAAACGATTTTCCGAAAGAATTTCCATTTTTACTTGGTAAAGAGCTAATTTACTTGCTTGCTTCAAAAGGAAAACCTGAATTAGAAGGTTCTGAGTGGGAAAGTATTTTCGCAATCTGCATCGGTGCTGATTGGAAACCTTCAAACGTTGGGCTTGATGATGTTATAATGGGCAATACGGCTTGGGGTGCAAAAACGGTCAAAGCAACAAAACCCTCTACACAAAAAAAAGTAAGATTAATCTCTGGTAGAAATTCACCTAATTATTCATTCGGAGAACGGAGTGATCAAAAAGCAGATGCGAATTTAATTGGTCAACTTGTTCTTGACATTTGGAATGAAAGAGTGTCAGCCATTCGGGAAAAGTTTAAGCATTTAAGAACCATTGTCTTAATCAAATCTAACGACCTGTCAGAAGTTGTCGTTTTTGAATTTGACACCATTCGTTACGACCCCGAACTTTTTAAATGGGAATGGAATAAAAATAACAATCTTGTAGGCACCAATAAAAAGACAAACCAACATTGCTTTACTTGGCAGCCACATGGCTCACAGTTCACAATCATTGAAGAAGTTCCTGAAAAAAGTTTAGTCATTAGAGTCAAGCAACCTAAAGCACTTGACAAAGACCAAATTTTAGAAGCTTTGGGTTTCGATAAATCTTGGGTGACAGTCATTCAAAATAACATATAAATACACTCCTCAAAACGGTGCCTTCTCCTTTTCCCCCAAAGCGATACCCCTCAGTATTTCCATAATACTTCGCGCACCATTGAGCGAACGGACGTTTTCTCGGATGAAAATAAAATGCTTGGCGGATTGTTTGAAAGACATTTGGCGGCTTTCACCTTTCTTCAAAACGTAGTTGAGGATGTTTTTAAAACCTTTTGTTTCATAAAAAGAAGATTGCGGATTGCCGACAAAAAAGCCTTGTAACTTATTGTTTTTCAAGAAGATACGCTCAAAACCCAACTCTTTCGCAACCCACCGCAAGCGCAATCCGTCGAAAAGCTCTTCAATTTGTAAAGGTATTTTGCCGAAACGGTCGGTAAGCATAGCAGCAAATTTTTGGATGCCCTCTTCATTTTCAATTTCATCTAACTGCGTATAAAGAAACAACCGCTCTTGCGTATTGGAAACATACTCATCGGGGATGTGCATTTCAATATCGGTATCAATTGTCACATCTGACACATACACGTTTTTCTTTTCCATTTCCTCTTTGAAAAGATCTTTGAAATCCGTTTGTTTAAGTTCTAAAATGGCTTCTTCTAATATTTTTTGATATGTTTCGTAGCCCACATCAGTAATAAAACCTGACTGCTCGCCACCCAGTAAATTACCAGCCCCTCTAATATCCAAGTCCTTCATGGCAATATTGAAACCATCGCCCAAATCCGAAAATTCTTCCAGCGTTTTCAAGCGTTTACGCGCATCCGTGGATAAAACACTGAGGGGTGGGCAAAAAAGATAACAATACGCTTTTTTATTAGAACGCCCCACGCGACCACGCAACTGATGCAAATCCGACATGCCAAAATGATGGGCATTGTTGATAATAATCGTGTTCGCATTCGGAATATCCAAGCCCGTTTCAATGATATTCGTACACACCAAAACCTCATGTTTTCTATCAATAAAATCAACCAGCGTCTCTTCCAATTTTTCAGGATCCATTTGACCATGCGCCATCGCAATATCCACATCAGGGCAGAGACCCCTCAGTAATTCGACCATTTCAGGCAAACTGGCGACTCGATTATGAACAAAAAAGACCTGACCACCTCGATGCACTTCACTATAAATGGATTCTTTTATTAATTCATCGTTAAAAATACGGACTTCGGTATGTATCGGCTGACGATTCGGCGGCGGCGTTCGGATGACAGATAAATCACGGGCAGCCATCAATGAAAATTGTAGTGTCCGCGGAATTGGCGTCGCCGTTAAGGTCAAAGTATCTACGTTGACTTTTATTTTACGAAGACGTTCCTTAGCGGCTACACCGAATTTTTGTTCTTCGTCGATGATGAGCAAGCCTAAATCTTTGAACCCCATGTCTTTACTCAAAATAGCGTGCGTACCGATGACCAAATCTACTTTGCCCGATTTCAAGTCTTCCATCACTTGTTTTTTCTCTTTCGCTGAGCGGAATCGGTTGATATAGTCCACCTTTGCGCCAAATTCGCCGAGGCGTTCGTTAAAAGTTTTATAATGCTGCAAAGCTAAAATTGTGGTCGGCACTAATATCGCCACTTGCTTTCCATCAGTAATTGCTTTGAAAGCGGCTCGAATAGCGACCTCCGTTTTGCCAAAGCCGACATCTCCACAAATCAGCCGATCCATTGGATAAGATTTTTCCATATCCTCTTTCACATCCTGCGTGGCTTTGGATTGGTCGGGCGTGTCCTCGTACATGAAGGTAGCTTCTAATTCATTTTGCAAATAACCGTCCGGTGGAAAAGCATGACCAGCACTTGATTTGCGGGCGGCATAAAGCAGTATCAATTCAGCCGCTATATCTTTAATTTTCTTTTTAGTCGCCCGTTTGAGATTGTTCCAAGTGTCTGTTCCGAGGCGGTTGAGTTTGGGCGGTGTACCATCTTTGCCTACAAAACGCGCTATTTTATGCAGTGAATTGATGGAAACATACAATAAATCATTGTTGGAATAAACCAAACGCACGGCTTCTTGAATATGCCCGTTGATATTTATTTTTTCAAGACCTGAAAATTTTCCTACGCCATGATCTATATGAGTAACGAAATCGCCTGAGGTCAACTCTTTCAGCAAACGCATATTCAAGGCTTGCTCTTTTGAAAAACCCGGACGCAAGCGAAAACGGTGATAACGTTCAAAAATCTGATGGTCAGTGTAGCAAGCAATATGCAAATCATGGTCAATAAAACCTTGATGAATGGCTTTATAAACAGGCTCTACTTTTACCTTCGCACCCAAATCTTTGAAAATTGAAAATAGGCGTTGCATCTGCTTTTCATTATCCGTAAAAAGATAATTTTTCAAGCGGCTGCTATCATTTTCATGCAGATTTGAAATTAGGAGGTTAAAATTTTTATTAAAACTGGGTTGCGGTTTTGATTTAAATTCAATGCTTTCAAAATTTTGACGCTTAAAATTACTTGAAATAATACCCCTCAGTATCACGAGGTTCAAAGCCTCCACATCATCAATCACTTCAAAAGGGCGGATAAAAGCGCGGTCTCTGAAAATTTCTTTGAGTTCTTCATCTTTTTCGTAGGTCAATTTAGAAGCAAAATCTTCAGCGCGTTCAAAACACATTTGCAATCTATCCAAAAGATGCTGCGTATCTCGAATCCAAATAGAGGTGTTGGATTTCAAGATTCTAAAAAGTGAGGCTTTTTGATTTTGTTGAAAGCGAGTATTGATATTCGGAACGATGCTAATTTTCAAAATGCGCTGCTGAGAAAGTTGTGTCGTTGGGTCGAAAGTGCGAATACTTTCTACTTCCACGTCGAACAATTCGATGCGATAGGGCAGTTCGTTGCCATAAGAATAGACATCCACGATACCACCACGAATTGAAAACTGACCAGGTTCATAGACAAATTCAGTGCGCTCGAAACCATATTCGACGAGGATTTCAATCATAAAATCCACATCCATTTTTTCGCCTACCTTAATGTCTATGCGTTTAGCATCCAAATACTGAGGGGTCACTACTTTTTCAAAAAGGGCTTCGGGATATGTCACCACTATTTCTCCTGTGGCGGTGGATTGACTCATTTTATTAATGGTCTCTGTGCGCTGCAAAATATTATTCTGATTGAGTTCCTCAAAATAGGAAGGGCGTTTGAACGAATCGGGGAAATAGTGAATCGTCTTAGAAGGCAGCAAATTTTGCAAATCATTTTGCATATAAGCCGCTTCTTCTTTGTCCATTGCAATCACGAGATGAGAGGTCGGCGAATTGAGATAACTTCCCGCAAGGACAAAGGATTCCTGCGCACCTGTCAATCCGATGAGTTGTAAACGGGCAGGCGTGGCGGTGTTTTCAAGGGAATTGCCAATTTGTTGTACCTTTTTTGAATCACGGTACAAGGCTAAGAGCTGATTGAGTGTATCCACGTGGCAAAGATATTAATTCAATACTGAATCTTCACCAATTTCACCCGCCGTTTATCATCGCTCGGCACAATTACTTCATTGGCAGACACTTGCAAAGCATCTCTAAAACGGAGGTTAATGTCTTGCCCCTCAGTATTCATGATGGCATGGCGTTCAGTTTGACCCGTCCCATTGAGCACGTATTCGCTCACGGTCGTAGAGCGTTCGATTTCATCATTGAAAAGAAAACGCAGGGCTGAAGGAGTTTTGACTAAAAAATAAGAGCAATAACGCGCCTCATCATCTTGAGAAGATTGTTTTTTATAAAATATTGATTTCCAATGAGTTATGCCTTCTAAACTGAGCGAAACAGCGAAGATATTATCGTAATAATAATCCACTGAACTGCGGATGCCATCGCCTCTAAAAAAAAGTCGTCCGCTGGCTGAAATAGGTTGACGCTCCACTTCGCGCACTTGCTCAATGATAGCGAGGATGCCGCCGTCTCTCCGATGCACTATTTCTTGAACTTGCAAATCGGCTATGCCTTTATTGTCCGTCATTTTTTTACCGAATAAAGCGGTGACAAATTCATCGTCAAAGAGTTGAAAGTGGTATTTATAGCTGTCATACTGAGGGGGTATGTTCAGAAGAAAATACCCTTGAGCTTTGTTATATCCTTTCGTTGAATAAAGCCCTGCTCCTGTCATTCGCTGATTGACATTATCATACTTGAATTTTATATTGATATTGCAATAATCTTTCATCGGGATTTCAAAAGTCTTCAATTCGCTTTGAGTAATTTGCTTAAAAATAAAACGATGTTTATCTATCGACCCTAACCGATTATTTTCTTCTTGAATAAAAAATGCTTCCGCATTATTATTGAGAATCACTTGGTGCAGGCTATTATCATAACCCCAATCTTTCACTTCAAAAGTTTTGAACCAAATAGAACTTAAAGAATCGAGGTTGACAGCCAAAGCATTGACAGTGGTGCTGTTCTCAATTTCATAAATCATCATCGTCTTTTTATCCTCTGAAAACAGCGTTTGAAAAGTAGGCGTCACAATATTGCGCCCCCAATCTCTAATGATAGCTGAATCGAGCAACTTCACTTGCGCATCGTATTTATGGATTTTGATGAAGTTATGACCTTTCCGACGAAATTGATAAATGACATTAAATTCCTGCTTATTGCCCAGCACTTCAAGCACTTTAGCACTATTTTTACGGTCAGGCTCAATGTCTTTGTCCCACAATTTATGCAGTTTATTGTCAAAAGCCTTGAGTTTGACTTTGTTGTCATCAAGGTTAAAAAATAGCACGCGGTCGCTGTATTTGCCAATAATACCGTAGCCTTCCGAGCCGCCGATATAAATTTCTTCGCTCACATTCAGCGTTTGGGCTTTTGTATAAAAAACGGTTTGGAGAATAATTAAGAGGAGTATCAGTTTTTTCATTGTCAATATTTTTACATAAAACGCTGTAATTAAACAAATCATTTTAGAAAAGGACGAATTAGGAAATGATAAATTATAAATGGTAAATGATAAATTTGTAAAGCATTGATAATCAATTGTTTATAAACTCATAAATGCTCATTTATTTTGGACTCATTCCTTATAGTTCACATAATAAAGATATTATTTTTTAAAGAGTTAAAACAAAAAAACTTCTTGAAAGCATCCAAGCTTTCAAGAAGTTTTTTTTACCACGAACGGCTATTCATCATTCATCATTCATCATTCATCATTCCCTCACACGTTTAGATAGTGCATCAAAGAATCATAATGCTCTTGAAGTGAATCCATATATTCCGCTTCGCTAAAAGATGCTGTAATATCGTAGCCAAAACGTCCAAAAGTGGCTAAAATAGTATTAATATCAGGGCGATTCACTTTCAAAGTAATTTGCAATTCCGTAGAATCAGGAGAAGAAGTGATGAAAGAATTCAAAATAATTGCCCCTTCTGACTCAACAATCCTTGCAATTTGAGCGAGTGAATAATTGTGTTTATTCACAGTCAAAACAATCACACTGCCACGCTCTGAAAATGAAGCACTTTCGGCAAAATATTTCAAAAGGTCATGCAAAGACACAACCCCGAGATAGTCATTTTCTTTATCCACAACCGGAATCACCGTCAAGCGATATTCGTTGAGCAACCGCATAATATCATAAATATGGTCGCGGTCATTCACATACGGGTGGAGCATTTTGAGTTGGTAAGAGCCAACCGGCTCGTCGGCATCGAATTCCATAATTTCCTCTTCGGATATCAAGCCAAGTAATTGCTTATTATTCACGATAGGTAGGTGGCGAACGTGGTATTCGCTCATCAGAGCAAGGGCATCATCACCAGTATTCGAGGTCTTCAACGAGACAATATCTTCAGAAATCAAATCACGTGCAATCATATTTGTCGCTTATGTTTTGGTTAAAGTAATAACGTTTAGCTTCTGATATAAGTTCTTACCTTGTTGTTAATTTTCCGTTAATCGTATATTGCTTAGTAAAATCGAAAATACAAATTATTGACCAATTTGGGGTATTTATTTCAGAACCCAAAATTAATATAGTTTTTTTTTCAATTACTTTCAAAAGTAAAATATTATTTCGACAATTATATACCCTGCAATATTTAATTTTAAGATGATAAATTATTATAATTAAAACTTTGAATATATTTAATCACAAACACATTGGGTGGAAAAGAGTTTTTAAAAGGTAGATTTGCCCAATTTTCATAGAAATCAAGTAAAATCATTAAAATATCATTGAAAATAATAGGATTTTGACAATTATGAATTTTCAAGAATTAGAAAAAAATTTAAATAAAGTAGAACAATTGGCTCATGTCAGTAAGTTTCAACGCTTGCTGCATCACCCTGTGAAATATATATCAGCTCAATTTTTCCGAACAATTACCTTTCCTCTAACTAAAAAAGGAACACTGCGGACAGCCCAAACCTTTGTGGACTACCCCCTCAGTATTTTGCTCCCTTCAGGCATGGATATTTACCTCACAGGCGGTAAAGCCCATGATTCTGAAGTTCGATTAGCTCGTTTTCTCATTCAATTTTTTAAAAATAATGCTCTCAATAGAAATATTTCGTTTATAGATATTGGCGCTCATGTAGGCTATTTTTCATTATTAGCGTCTTTTTTAATTGGAGAAAATGCCAAGGTTTACTCTTTTGAAGCAGCCAAAGGAACGTTTGATTTATTGAAAAAAAACTTAGAAAATCGCCCTAATATTCAAGTGTTTCACAATGCCTTGACTGACTCTGAAATGGATTTGACTTTCTACGAATTTCCTGTTTTATACTCAGAATACAACACACTGCATGTTGCTCAATTTGAACATGAAAAATGGTTTAAAAAATTTCAACCCTTAAAAAATACCGTCAAAGGCATTACTTTAGACGCTGTTTTTGAGAAATTTTCCTTAAAAAATGCGGTTATTAAGATTGATACTGAGGGGGCAGAGGCGCAGGTAATAGCAGGAGCGAAAACTGTTTTAGCACATCAAAACCCGATCATAATCATGGAATTTTTAACCGATAAAAATAAAAATGAAGGGCATTATCAAGCATTTAAAATGCTCATTGAGGCAGGATTTAATGCTTATTTTATTGAAAAAAATGGAGAGTT
>JAYTUY010000066.1:0-7393 GCA_043744275.1 Saprospiraceae bacterium | reverse complement strand
CTAAAGTCAGAGCTACTAACGGTTTAATTACCCATATTTTTGGGGCTATCGCTACCGCTTTACTTTTTTGGCTCTTTTAACCCAATATTCGCATAATTTGTATAAATTTAGAAACCATGAAATTAAATAGCATAGCCGTTTATTGCGGCTCAATGAAAGGAACGAAAGCCATTTATACTGAAAAAGCGACCGAGTTAGGTACTTTGATGGCGGCTGAAAATATCCACCTCGTTTATGGCGGTGGTAAAGTCGGTTTGATGGGCGTGATTGCCGAAGCAGTTTTAGCAGGCGAAGGGAAAGCGGTAGGCGTAGCACCTCACTTTTTGATGCAACGCGAAGTGCTCCACCATAATTTGCACGCCATGCACGTGGTAGATTCGATGCACGAACGCCGCTTGATGATGATAGATTTGGCGGATGGTTTTATCGCTATGCCGGGCGGCTACGGCACACTCGATGAAGTAGGCGAAGTGTTAATGTTGACGATTTTGGGCGATAAAAAATTCCCTGTGGGCTTCTTGAATGTAGATGGATTTTATGACCCAATGATGGCAATGCTGGATAAAATGGTGGTGGATGGATTTCTACAACAGCCTTATCGAGACAATGCTATTTTCGCAGCCGAACCTATCGAGCTTTTAAAAATGATGAAGGCATACGAACCCCCTCAGTATGATAAGTTCTTGACAGGCGATATTCATAAATAAAATGATTTAAAAATAATTTTAATAAACAAGGGTTTTAACGAACTTTGGTTTAAAATTTGAATTAATATAAAGTTTAAAATATTGATTCAGAAAGGTTTATAAACCTAAATTTTTATAAAGTAAAATATTGTCCCGATGAAGCACGCTTTGACTATTCTATTTATTTGCCTTATTTCATCGGTAGTCACCTTTGGACAAAAGTTTGGCTACCCGGCTGTTTTAGAGCGTCAAGTCATCGGTACGAAGTGGCGATACGCCTATACGATGCACGTAGAATCCAACACGACGGTGCATCAAGCGGATAAAACTTATCAATATTTCCTGTTTTTCAAGTACGATTTCACGTTTGAACAATTTCTACACGGCAAGTTTTCTAAGGGCAATTGGAGTTTGAGTGGCTCTACACTTTTCTATCCTTTTCGCAATATCAAGAAGTTTGAAATCGCTGCTATCAATAATAAAACCCTTGTTTTAGAATTTCAACAACCCAATAATACAGGCACTTACCAATACCATTTTGTCAATGTTGAGAGCAAAGACGCGCCATTTATTCGCCCAGCAGATGAGTTGCCCGAAGTGATAGTCGAAGCACAATCTAACAAAACGAAGAAGCGACCTTGGTGGGCAATACTGAGGGGTAGCGAAGAAAAGAAAGACGATGGCAAAAAGAAAGATGCTTACGTGAGTGTGGAAGTCGTTGGTGGTGGTTATTTTGGTGGCATTGACCCTGTGATCAAAGATTTTATCCGCATTTATCCTGATGGTCGCTTGGTGCAAGAGTTCCAATCAGTGAATCAACCACTACGCGTTGTTAAAAAAGTGATTCCAAAAGCAGAATTGGAACAGTTTGGCGAGTATGTTTTGAGCAATAAATTCTTTGACATGCAACGCCTCTACGATTGCAACAGCCCCGCGTGTGAGAAGCGGAAGCTCCTGAAACCAACCCCTATTCCATTGCGTTTGATGGTGTCTTATGGCGATAAATCGAAAGTGATTACGATTGCGATATGGGGTCAAGATCAGTATAAAATGAAATATGTGGACTATCCTCCTTCTTTAGACTATATTATTCAGGCGGTTCAAAAATTTGCTAACCGCATTGAAAGTCAAACGATTAAATAGGAATTAGGAATTTTAGGAATTAGGAATTAGGAATTAGGAATTATTGAGTGCAATTCCTAATTTTTAATTCCTAATTCCTAAAGATTACTCCCCCTCAGTATTCAGCGCAATTTGGCTTGGAAAACCATCTATTTCGGTGGCTTTACCGAATCGGCGCATATTTATTTTCAAGGCACCAGTTTCGGTATATCGTTGAATATTGACAAATTTACGACCCCAAAGCACTTCCTGTGCTCCGAAATAAGAAAATTCTTTGAAAAGCACTTGCCTATGCGCCTCATCAAAAGCCTTGACCTGTACAAAAAATTCAAGGTGCTCAGTTTCAAATTGCTCTTTCAACATGCCATAAAGGGGGCTATTTTCATCTATCGGATGCACAACCGTCCAGGGAACTGACAGGTAAGGAATGCGTTTTCGGAAAAGAAAAAGTTGATAAAAACGCTTTTTGTACCGCCCGTTTATAACTTCTAATTTTATCAAATCGAGGGTCACTTCCAAATCCACTAATTTATTCGCATATTCATTGGCGAGCATAAATTTGAAGCCAAAACCATCTTTAAAATGCTCTATTACTGCCACATCGCTCAGGCGTACCTCTACACGTGGCTGCGTAAATTTGGCATAAAACAAACCCGTTACTACTGAAAAAAATATCCAACCCGTGAAAGACTCAATGGCTGCTACGAAATTAGCCCCTACACAACTTGGAAAAACATGCCCATAACCTACAGTTGTAAACGTTTGAGTGCTGAAAAAGAAAATGTCTAAAAACTCTTGAAAAACCACAGGGCGATCAATAACATTCTTTAAGCAACTGATGCCACCGCAAATAAAATACAAAACCGAAAAAATTAAATTGATGACTATATAAGCTGTGAAAGCATAAATGAGCAACCTTTTCCAAGACACCGAGATTAAATGGTTGTAAACGACGAAGGAATAGCGAATATCTTGCTCGACATTCAGCTCGCCTTCGCGCGTGAGTAAACGATTGGGTTGGTTTTTGCCTGGTTTTCTTTTCATTCCGTAAAATAAGTATAACTTTATAAAATATTTAAAATCAAGTGTTTAAAAAAATGACAATGAAATTTAAAATAAAACAATTCACTTTAATTCCCTTCATTTTATTTTTCAATTTGTTGACCCTCTCAGTATCGAAGGCTCAAAACTATGCTGAAAACATCAAAGAATATCGAGAGCATTACAGAGAAAAATTTTTGAATGGTTCAAAATCATTGCTCAAAGAAGATGATTTAAAATACCTCCGATTTTATGAACCCGACTCTACATATCGAGTAACATGCACGCTCGAATTGACGCCTGATGCCAAAGAGTTTTCTATGCCTACATACAGCGGTTTGGTGCGTCCTTACATTAAATATGGCATTTTGACTTTTACTTTAAATGGTCAAAAAATGAACCTAAGCGTTTATAAAAATCTAATGCTCAAGGATAATCCTGCATTTATTGACTATCTTTTCATTCCTTTTAAAGACAAAACAAATGGCGCAACCACTTATGGCGGCGGTCGTTATTTGGAGTTAAGAATGGGCGAAATCGTTGATAATAAAGTGGTTATAGATTTCAATAAATGTTATAATCCTTATTGCGCTTATAGTGAAGGCTTCAATTGCCCCATCCCACCGCTTGAAAACCACTTGGATTACTCAATAGAAGTTGGTGAAAAAATGTTTGCCAAAAGCCATTAAATTAAATTTCAAAAAAATTATATGTTAAACCCCACTAAATAGTTTGATATATCCCATTTAACTTTTATATTTAAACCGTTTTCACATCACCTGCCTAAGAGCAATGTTTCTTCTGATTGCTCCATTGTGTTTATTATAGTCAATGCTTTATTGATTTAGCCAACAATATTTGAGAAAAACCACGATTTAAAACAATCAACTATGAAAAGTTACTTTACACAATTTCGTCAATTTGTCACCTCCCTTAAAACTCATTTCGCCCCTTATTTAACTCATGAAAATCTTCTAAAATGTACGGCTGTATTGGCCTTTTCATGCGGTGTGCTTTTGGTAGATGAAATTTCGTCTATCAATTCTTCTGAATCAGAATATGCTCCTATTATTAGTCATCCCAAAGCAATCAACGTGAAAGGAAAAGCCCCAATGGCTTCTTTTGCTACACCTGGCAATCGTCCATTGCATAGTTTGCAGAAAAAACGCTCCTTTAAATATAGTTTTGATTTAGATACTTTTCGGGTATCTGAACTGAAAATTAAAAAAGGGGATACCTACTTTTCATTATTGATGAGTCGCGGGCTGACTTATGGGCAGGCGGATAATCTTTTAAAAAAGGTTAAACCCGTTTATGATTTCAGAAATTTACAACCTGGAAAACCGTACTCTGTTTTAAGTAAAGACAAAAATCAAGGGGCTGAATACTTAATTTATGAATTGAATGCTCAAGAGTATTTAGTTTTCAATTTGAAGACCCCCTCAGTAAAAATCGTAAAACGTCAAGTAAAAGTTAGGCAATTTGAAATAGCGGGCAATTTCAAAAAGACATTTTGGAGTACATTGGTATCAAGCGGCTTGAGTAATACATTGACGGGCAAAATGCAAAAAGCCTTGAAAAACAAAATTGACCTCAACAAATTCGGCGAAAGTGACCAATTCAAATTGGTTTGGGATGAATCTTTTGTAGAGGGGCGTCCAGTCGGCAATAAAAAATTGAAAGGGGTGTATATTAAAAAAGTGAATGAAAAAAATCCTTTTTATGCTTTTTATTATGCCAATGGAAAAGACAAAGGTTGGTTTGAAAAAGACTGTTTGCCCGTTCGCGATAGCTTTTTGAAAGCCCCCTTGAAAAACAGCAGAATCTCTTCATATTACGACCTCAACCGTTTGCATCCCGTCCTACATTACCACAAGCCTCATTACGGCACTGACTATGCCGCGCCATATGGCACACCTATATATGCAGTCGCTAAAGGCATTGTCAAAGTAGCAAAATTTAAAAAAAACAATGGCAATTATGTAAAAATTGACCATATTAAACCTTATAAAAGCCAATATTTACACATGAGTCGCTTTGCAGTCGGCATTAAATCGGGCTCAAAAGTCAAGCAAGGGCAAGTGATTGGCTATGTGGGTGCTACGGGTTTAGCAACGGGTCCACACGTTTGTTTTCGTTTTTGGAAAGAGGGCAACCAAATCGACCACTTGAAGGAGAAATTTTTTTCAGTGAGAGATTATTTCAAATTTAAAAAGCTCAGTTCTAAACTTATAGCTCGGTTGGATAAAATCAATATTCAATAAATGTTCTACTACCGATATGATGCACCTCCAGTGCAGGTTGTTGAGATAGAATAAATGTTAACTATATCCAAATGCACAATAAATATTCAATTAATTAAAAAATTATAGAGAACATTGTAGCACAATTTCACCGAAAATGAAAGCATATCTTTAACCTACATACTTACATATCTATCGAATCCCATACAGCGAGTTAAAACAACACGTATTTCACCGTTCTAAAACTTAATCTGAACTCCTGCGAAGGAACAGATAGCTTTTGGGTAAAACAAACAAGTCTATGAATAAAATATCTACCCTTTTCTTTCTGTGTTTTATAGCACAGTCTGTCTCTGCACAATTATTCGTCGAGGCGGGTGTCAATACGCAAATGTTGTTTATCAAGCGCAACGAATCACCTGGCTTGAGTGCCGTATCAGAACTCATAACCATCAGCGGCGGCAATCCGAATGTTACTTTGCCTCAAAGATTTCAGTCAAGAGTGATTGCGCCTAAAATCAGTATCGGCTATCGGATTCCCTTTGAAGATTTCAATTTACTCATATCGGCAGGTACAAGTCAAGATTGGTCTAATTCTTTCAAATTACGCGGCACGGCTGCGGTGGGCGGCAAAACTTACCCCTATCCCGAATGTTTTAGCGTTCGTATGCGAGCGTACAAGACATGGGAAACAGGCTTTAGCGTCGGTGGCGAGTACTGTTACGACAATCAAAAATCAGAAACTATCCTCAATAATAGCAATCTGAAAGCCAATGTCAAGGGTTTGCTCAATCAAATCAGCAGTGATATTAATTTATTGGGCAATGGCGTTACACGGTTCATGCAAATAAATGGCATCGTCGGTTGGCAACAGACAAAGGACAATATTGAATTTGGTGCATACGGTTTGGTTGGCATTGTCGGCAATTCTTTGGGCGTGCAGGCAGATTTGAAAGTGCGTTATTTTTTTGGGCAATGAAATCTGTTTTCATGAGTGTTAAAAGATAATTTTTCTCTGAAAAGTAGGTGATGAGGGGGTGCTTCATTTGATAGAGGTACCCCCTCAGTATTTTTATGTTATATGTGGTGAAACAAATATTTGATAGACACGCAGGTATTTAACTCACCAACACCGTCACATAGTCTGTGGTATCGCTTTTAAGTTGTTTGCGACCATTGGCATAAATGCGGATATTGTAATAAAAACCCGCTTCAAGTCCTGCCAAAATAGCCGAGCTACTGGTGCTAAAAGTGCCATTTCGCCAAACTGTTTCGCCCTCTTTTTGGTACTCAATACCATAATTGACAGCATTTTTATCTATTTTCCATTTAAGGTTCACTACTCCGCTGCGGTCAACATTGTTTTCGGCTTTCAAATCCGTTGGCGGAGCGATGGCATTGATGGACTTGACTTCTGCTACCAGTTCAAAACCAGCGTCAAGGGCGAGTTTTTCATTGCCTTTTGCGACATATTCTATTTGGTCTGCTACCTCGTCCAATTGTTCAATCAGGGCATAGAAACATTCGTTTTTGACAATGATCAATTTCTTACCACCATCGGCAGCGTTCCCATCTGCCACTTCAAAAGCTGTATTGCGAGCTTTCAATTCCGTCACATTAACCATAAAATCGGCAAATTGTGCGTCATCTTTCATGCGAAGACAGACGATGTTGGCAAAGCTGTTGGCTTTGTCTTGACTCATGCGCTTATAATTGCGCTTAATAATTTTTTTATAGTTTTAATACCTATGTGAATGTGTTAGGCATTTTTTACATATCAATAAATATACCAATATTGAAAAAATCATCAACAAGGATAAACCTCTGTTCAACAACATAGAAATGCTGTTCAACAACATAGAAATATTGCTCAACGACATAGAGATATTGGTCAACAACATAGAGATATTGGTCAACAACATAGAAATATTGATTAACAACATGAGGATATTAGTCAACAACATAGAATCTATGTTCTGTGAGTTTAAACCTATGTTGTATGAGTTTGAATTTATGTTGTATGAGTTTAAACCTATGTTCAACGCGGATGAGTCATTGTTCTACAACATAGCTTTATTCTTGTTGAGCATTTTTTAGAAAAAAGAGCGAAAATACTGAGGGGGTGGTAGATTTACTTAATGCAGAAAGTCATTCAAAAAGTTCACAATTTTCAATCAAAGAACGGGATGCTCGTAAATGGGCATAGTTCAGCCTCAAATTATAGAGATGAGAAAGGGATTATTGAAATTATGATACCCGACGAGTTGTTTACATTGTAGGTTGATTAAAAGTGAATGAGGT
>JAYTUY010000065.1:0-28849 GCA_043744275.1 Saprospiraceae bacterium | reverse complement strand
TTCTTAGATTTTTGCACCGACAACGACTTAATCATTTATCTCAATTTGTCAATGAACTCAACTTGATTTCTTCTAAATAAAAGTGTACGGTAATGAATACATTTTTCACTTAAATTAGTATTTCACCATCACTTTCGCCCCTTTCTGAGCAACAGATTTAAAAATGGCTTCAATAATTTTCATATCTTTCAAGCCTTCTTGCCCATCTATTTTCGGATCAGGTTTGTTGTTTAAAATACAATCAGCGACGCCATCCATTTGTAAAGTTTGATGCGTCACAACGGGTTGATCAATAGCCCCTTTATTGGTATATCCCTTCAAAGGTCCATAACCGTAGCATGGAGAAAGCTCAGCAAAACCTTTATCACCAGATACGCGCAACATCTCAGGACTGTTAAAATTATAAGTCGTCGCACAATTAGCGACAATGCCGCTTGGAAATCCCATTTGCCAAGTGATGGTTTCATCCACTTCTTTAAATTTCACCAAGTCCGTTTTGGTTTCAGTTGCCGATACCCAAATTGGGTCTTCACCAGTGCCATACCGCGCGCCATTGATGCAATAAACTCCGACATCCATCATCGCACCACCACCTGCCAAAGCCCGTTTCAAACGCCATTGAGTTGGGTCACCAATTTTGAATCCATTGGCTGTATTCACAAACATGATTTTACCCAATTCGCCCGACGTCCGCAAGCGTATCAGCTCTTGCGTAAAGGGTTCAAAATGCAAGCGATAACCGATATACAGCTTCACTTTTGCTTTTTCACAAGCAGCAATCATTGACTCTGCTTCCTTCACCGATACGGACATTGGTTTTTCACAAAGCACATGCTTACCCGCTTTGGCTGCTCGCAAAGTGAATTCATGATGCATTGAATTAGGCAATGTGATGTACACCAAATCAATATTCGGATTGTCAATAATTTTATCAAAATTTGAATAATTATAACAATTTCCCTTAGAAATGCCATAATCAGTGACCCATTTATCCAATTTTGAAGGCGTTCCTGAAACAGCCCCAACCAATTTAGCTTTTTGACACGTTTTCATAGCATTCGCCACACGGGTAGCGTAACTGCCCAAACCGATTATAGCAACACGCAATTGCTTATCTTCCAAAGGCATTTGATTAAAAACAGAATTATCAGAAATGAGCGGCAACATAATAGAAGCGGCAGTCATTTTTTTGAGAAAATCGCGGCGAGTATTCATAGTAATTGTAATGATGAGTTATGGATGATGAATGATGAATGATGAATGATGAATTTTTTTTTGACTTTCAAAGTTATAAAAATATTGCCTTTAATATTTAAATTTTTATTCAAGCAGCATAAACAAGTGTCATCACATTTTACATTGATATTCAACAAGTTATGGTGTTTGATATTGCAGGAAAAATGATTCAAAGTTATTTGAAACCGATTAAAGATACCCCCCTCAGTATTTTGCCATCAGGCACTTTCTTTTTGAGTATTCAAACAGAAAAAGGAGTAATTAAGAGGAAAATTGTTAAGTTATGATAATGCAGCTTGCTGCAAGTTATTATTCAAAAAAACAAATAAAATTTTGTTATGACATAATCAAAGTATTTATTACAAAACCTATCAATTTTACTTTTTAAATTGATAGGTTTTTCTAATCACATTTTAACCCCCACATAATTATGCGGCGATAAAACGCGCAATTCCTCTTTCACATCCTCGGAAACTTCCAATTGTTCAATAAAATTGCGGATGCTTTCTTTGGTAATGCCATCTTGACCCCGTGTCAATTGCTTCAAGGCTTCGTAAGGATGCGGATAATTTTCTCGACGCAATATAGTTTGAACGGCTTCGGCGACGACTGCCCAATTGGATTCCAAATCGTCATATATTTTTTGTTCATTTAAAAGCAATTTGTCGAGACCCCTCAGTATAGACTTCAAAGCAATGAGTGTATGTGAAAAAGGCACGCCGACGTTTCGTAAAACAGTCGAATCAGTCAAATCACGTTGCAGCCTCGAAATGGGTAATTTCTCTGCCAAATGAGCAAATATGGCATTGGCAATGCCCAGATTGCCTTCTGCATTTTCAAAATCAATCGGATTTACTTTATGTGGCATGGCAGATGAACCAACCTCTCCTGCAATGGTTTTTTGCTTAAAATAATCCATTGAAATATATGTCCAAACGTCTCTACAGAGGTCAATCAAAATAGTATTCAGGCGTTGAACGCCTTGAAATAAGGCGGCGAGATTGTCATAATGTTCTATTTGAGTGGTATAAGTCAAGCGTTCAAGTCCGAGATATTCTTCTACAAAATCATTACCGAATGCCATCCAATCAATCGTCGGATAGGCGACAAGGTGCGCATTAAAATTGCCAGTTGCTCCACCAAATTTAGCACTAAACGGCACTTGACGCAGCATAATCAATTGATTATCAAGGCGTTCTACATATACTTGAATTTCTTTTCCTAAGGTCGTTGGGCTGGCAGGTTGCCCGTGTGTACGAGCGAGCAAGGCAATATCTTTCCATCGTTGAGCATAGTCATTGAGTTGCGTTCGGACTTTTTCAACGGCAGGCATATAAACTCGCTCAACGGCGTGCTTTATACTGAGGGGTATGGCAGTGTTGTTAATATCTTGCGAGGTCAAGCCAAAATGGATAAATTCTTTAAACTCCTCTATGCTCAATTCATCAAATTTTTCACGCAGGAAATACTCAACAGCTTTGACATCATGATTGGTGATTTTTTCGATGGACTTAATATGTTCAGCATCTTTTTCATCAAAATTTTCAAATATTTTATCCAATGCCTCAATTTTATCTTCTTCAAAATTTTTTAATTGAGGCAATGGATGATTGCACAAGGCAATAAAATATTGAATTTCAACAAATACTCGATAGCGAATGAGGGCAAATTCGGAGAAATAATCAACAAATTCGCTTGTCTGACGGGCATAACGACCATCAATTGGAGAGATAGCTTTTAACATATTTTAAATTGAAGTAATCATAAAATTGGAAAATTTCGTATTGAAGGGGTGAAATTAGTGAATTATTTTGCCCAATTGAGTGTATGGAGCCACGAATTTTACGAATTGACGAATATTGGCTAATCTATGTGTTGACATTTTATTAAAAATAACTCTCGTAGGGTTTCAAACCCTACGAGAGTTGTTATGGTTAATTTGAAAATTAGATAATTTACCTTTACTTCACAATCACCTTTTCAGTCATAACCCGTCCATTCCATCTGATTTGGACAAAATAAATACCGGCATTTAAATTTAAAGAAGGCAATGTCAATTGCTCTAACCCCTCAGTATAAGTTCGTTTTTGAGCATAAACTGATTGCCCAGCAATGTTAAATAATTGAATATCAACACTTTGTGCATTTTTTCCTAAATCATATACCAAAGTGATATTGCCATCTGATGCAGGATTTGGATAGACTGCCAATGCTGCTGTACCATTTTTAACATCTTGAACACTGGTGGTTTTAACAGCTTCTCTTGTAAAAATTATATTGCCTGTAGAGCTGCCGCCGAATTTTGTAAAAACTATTTTATAGATTTTACCAATGGGCGTTTTGATAAAATAAGCTGTAGAATCGGCAACTTTCCATTGATTGGTAGCCATATCAAATATCTTCCAATCGTAGCCAATCAGATTAATTCTTGGATTAAAATTCAAATTTTCATAAGCATCACTCGAGGTATCTCTTTTCACAACTTTAGCTACTTTGACGCCATCATTGTGCAAAATACCTGTCAACGGATAGCTGACGAGTACCCCAGTTGTCGGGTCAGGTGCTTGACCATAATAACGCCCTGCTACAATGTCCCAATCTTTAATCAGCGGCTCTCTGTCGAGCTTACTATTTGTTGCGATGGAATAATATCCAAAATTTTTACCTGCAAAACCATTTTTATTCAAAGATGCACTCACTTCATTTGCCCCATTCAAATCAGCATATCTGAAAGTAAAAGTGGTATCATAAGACAAGCGGTCAATGATGATTTTTTTCCAAGCACCAGCAACCGTTTTTAAAACATAAATAGAATCGCCACTCACATGATGCGTAGCTGGATTGTAGCCGCCCCAACCATAATCGAAGACATTATTACCAGTCATATTAAAAGTACCGACAGACCATGTGGTGTCCAGCCCATTTTGAGGCACTAAAGTCAGCGTATCCACTGTCAAAGTTGCCCAAGCAGATGCAGGTGCAATGGCTTTGTAGAGAGTTGAAAATGGATTGGTATTAATAGCGGCATCACGTTGTACACGTGTGGAAAAGGCTAAATCCCAATTGAGGTTTGATTTTTTAGTTTCAACATCGGTTTCCAATTTGTACCAAACTTGTTGGGTATAATTGGCACCGACGGAAATAGTATCAAGCGTTTGAGCAGAGAGATTATTTAGAATCAACAGAGTTGATGCAGTCAGGGTGGTAAAAAATTTCATAAACGTAAGTAGTTTTGGTTAATTAAACACATGATTTTTTTTGAAACACATAGGCACATAGGACACATAGTTTTCTTTGTTTACATATAAAAACTATGTGTCCTATGTGCCTCGTATGTGTTTGAAACATCACAATTTCTGAAACTCAAATTTGGGATGTCCTTTAGTCCCTTGAGCGTCATAAAAATCAATAAAATGTAGTTTGAAATAAACACCTTGAGAGTTGCGGACGACATAATTCCAATGCGAAAATGTTTTATAGATTGTGCCTGTAAAACCGTACTCTTTCCAGTTGTAGCCTATAACATCTGAGGCTTGGCGGAGTTGCATATTTTGTGCAACGTTTATGTCAATTTTATTGAAATCAATGGTTGAATCAACCGCCGCATAGGTATTGTACGGATTGAGTAGCACACCCGTTACGAGATAAGGTTGATAAGGCTCAGAGAAAGTATGAATGTATTGAGTGAACATTAAATCCCAATCATTTTTTTTAGGTTCAATGGTCACTTGTCTATTTGTTGTGAAAGAGAAATAAGAATAATTGCGATTTATATCTTTTTGAATTTCAAACAATTGTGCATTTCTGTCTCCTTTTTTTTCAACAGAAATCACATATTTTTGATTGTCAACTGATATGAATTTTATTTTAACAAAATCCAATTGGTCTCCTTTTTCATCGTAGCCTCTATCAATCCAAAACGTTTTGGTTTGACCTAAAACTTCACCAATCGACATTGTATCGGGGCGATTAGCGGCATCCCAACGGCGGTTTCTGAAAAAGCCAGTTGTATCACTTATTTTTTCAATGTCTTCGCGATTGGTGTTCCAAGCGGACATAAATTTGGCTGGATTGAGTATGACTTTAGACCCCTCAGTATTGGGCAGTGCAGATGATTGAAAAGCAATATCCCAATCAGTTTTTAGATTAGTACTGATGATACTGTCTTGTCCCAAATTGTAAAAAATTTGATACCGATAATCTGAGGAGAGATTGATACTTCTCGTGGTGACGTTGCCTGGGTCGTGAGGCTTGACGGAGTCTTCTTCTTTGAGACAGCCAGTAGTTGAAGGTAATAAAAAAGCGGCAACGGCAAGCGAACCTGCCAATTGCCGCCCAACCTTCAAAACACTAATACTTAAATTATGAAACGACATTCTTTTTTCGTAATAAAGTATGGCTTGCGGTGATGTGCATGCTATCTAAGGCAAAGATAAAAGTTGCAACTCAGAATTACAAACAATTACAAAGAAATTTCACATTTAATGTAAAAATTTCTTCCAGTAGCCAATGGAGACTGTCCATTGTTATTGCCATGAGCACCGCTAACCAATTGTGAATCAATACTTTTTATGTTAAATATATTTTTAATACCTGTTGAAACAGCTAATAAATTATTCATAAATTTTTTACTCATTCCAGCATCTGCCATATTATATGTGGCAACAAACGTCGGAATTATCTGCCCATTTTCATTTAAAGCATAGCCAAATTGTTTGCCTGTATGTTTATACCAAAAATTAAAATCCATCTTAGCTTTCACTAATCGGTAGGTCAAATTAGAGCGTGCATCCCAAGTATCAGCTGTATAGTTTTGATCGTTGTAAATATTCATGCTCCTTGTAGCGGAAACACCCACACCCACTGAAAAATTATTCAGCACAAGCTCTGAATATATTTGTCCGCCCGTGGTTTTATACTGACCTATATTAATGTAGCGATATTCATTCAGCCCCCCCCTCAGTATAGCGAGGGTTATGAGGTTGTTGATGTCATTATAAAATAGACTCGTTTCTACTTTAAGTATCTTTTTATCGACTACTTTTTTATAATTTAAAGAAGTGCTTATGTTATGACTTTTCTCTGCCAATAGATTTTGATTGCCTTGAATATTATGATTAATATCTACGAAATAAAAATAAAGCTCTTTCAAACTCGGCGAACGAAATCCTCTGCCATATGATGCTCTGGCAACCCATTGCTCATTCAATTTCCAACGAAGATGAACACTCGGAATAATGGGTGCTTTGTAAGATGTATTATATGAGGCTCTCACACCAGGACGCAGCGTGACCCCCTCAGTAATAACCCATTCAGCACTCAAAAAAGCAGCATAATCGCCAATTTGTTGTTTCGTATCTTTAATGCGTAAGCCGCTACCTATTTCGATATTCACATCATAACCCATTTCAACATTTAGTTTTTCACCGAATGGTTTTGAAATGGTACCACGAGTTGACAACGCATTAAATTGAGTGGTGTCTTGATCACTGATATTACCTGTCAAAATTTCAGACAATTTAACAAGGTCTCTTGAGTAAGTATTTTTTATTCTTTTATAATGACTTAAAGAAAAAAGAATATTTGTATTGATTTGATTATCAAACGAATGTGTCAAATTTAATCCATTTGAATAACGAGTTGAATTATATTTATCATCAAATGCATTCTCGAAATAGGGTGGGCGAGGCTGCCCTCGATTGAGTATAAATTCATTGAAATAATTGCCTGTATAGCCAACTTTGGTTTTGCCTAAATCGAGGTTGTAATTTACATCGGCAAAATATTGAATCTTGGGCTTCCAATCTTGAAATCGTGAAGTGTCTTTATCAGACCAACCGCCGAAGAAATTGCGTCCGCCCGACGCCATGACGCTTTGATTATTGCCTTGCCAACCTAAAGCTGTATTTAAATTAAAATGACCAACCGATTCATAATAGGCACTGCCTTGAAAATCGACCGTTTTGCTGGGCTTTTTCTTGGTGATAATATTAATTGTCCCTGCCAATGCATTCGTACCATATTGTACCGAAAGAGGTCCTTCAATGATTTCAATGCGTTCGACGTTATTTAGGCTCAATTGCGATAAGTCAATATTGCCATTTTGACGACCAATAATCGGAATGCCATTGATCAATATTTTGACATTTTCGCCTGAAATGCCTTGCATTGTCATAGCCGTTCCTAAAACATTGTCTTGTTGAATACGAAGGTTGGGTAAAAATTTTAAAACATCTGCTACACTCTGAACAGCGAGCGATTGTAATTTTTCTAACGAAATAACATGCGTCAAAACCACACATTTATCAATGCCCGTCGGTTTAGTATTGCCAGTAATGACAACGACTTCAAGGGTTTTATTAGAATAAATACTATCTGTAAGTGATTGATTGAGAGATGCCACGCTGTCTTGACTGAAGGATTGACCAGCCAAACAAGTAAATAACAATAAGGGAATATTGTAAAACTTAGACAACATGTTTTCTGAATATGGATTTATATAGAGTTTAAACTTAGAAACTCAAAGGTATAGGACAATTACACCATTATTAACACATCAATTCCTTTTTGACTTAAAAATGACAGTGAACTTTAATATGTCAAGCAATATTCTGAACAACATTCCAAAAGTTAAAAACTTTTGGAATGTTAGCCCTCGAAATGAGAATCAAATTTTTGGAATTATATTTTGACATAGTCTTTTGAGATTGACTGTTTTGTTTCACTTTACTTTTTAAAAAAAAATACAATGTTTTATAATAATTTATACTTTTGCCCTGTTTTTAAAACAAAATTGAACTAAGACGGTATAATTTAACCTATAAAAAGTTGGTTATTTCCTAAGAAATTACTTGGGAAAATATTTTATTAAAATAAAAGATGAGCAAAAATCTATTAATAGTGGAGTCGCCTGCAAAGGCAAAAACGATTGAAAAAATTCTTGGACCTGACTTTACAGTCAAATCCAGCTTCGGTCACGTTCGTGATTTAGAGAAAGGCGGATTGGGTATTGACGTTAAAAATAAATTCAAACCCAATTACGTCGTCACGCCCGATAAGCAAAGAGTTGTGAAGGAACTGAAAGAGCTGGCGAAAAAAGCAGAAGAAGTTTGGCTCGCAACGGATGAGGATCGCGAGGGCGAAGCTATTTCATGGCATTTATGCAAGGTTTTAGGCTTGGATGAACACACCACGAAACGCATTGTTTTCCGCGAAATTACCAAACCGGCTATTTTGAAAGCTGTACAAAATCCACGTCTTGTCGATTTAGACCTCGTGGATGCTCAACAAGCTCGTCGTGTACTTGACCGTTTGGTAGGTTTTGAATTGTCTGAATTGTTGTGGAAAAAAGTAAAAGGTGGACTGTCCGCAGGTCGAGTTCAGTCGGTAGCAGTGAAATTAGTAGTAGAGAAAGAGCGTGATATTCAGAAATTTAAAGCCACACCTTTTTTTAAGATAGATGCTAATTTTAATGTATTAAATGCTCAAAATAAAAACGTTACGTTAAAATCTGAGGCTCCAGAACGGTTTGATACTGAGGGGGGTGCTATGGAATTTTTGAAAAAATCTAAGGGTGCTATTTTTAAAATTAGTAAAATTGAAACCAAGCCACTCAAGCGCAAACCCACAGCACCATTTACAACTTCAACCCTCCAACAAGAGGCAAGCCGCAAGCTCGGAATGTCAGTGAATCGCACGATGCAAAACGCTCAACGCCTATACGAAGCGGGACACATTTCTTATATGCGTACCGATTCGACTAATTTGAGTGAAACGGCTATCGCAGATTTTGCTATAGAAATTGAAAAATCTTTTGGCGCACAATATGTTCAAACGCGCCGTTTCAAAACGGGTAAAGATACGGCTCAAGAGGCGCATGAAGCCATTCGCCCAACGTATATTCAGCACCGCACAGTCTCGCAAGACCGCGATGAACAACGCCTTTATGAATTGATTTGGAAACGTGCCATTGCTTCTCAAATGGCAGACGCTGAATTGGAAAAGACAACCGTTGATATTGATATTTCCACTATAAAAGAAACAAAACTCGTAGCAGAAGGTGAAGTCATCAAATTTGATGGATTTTTGAAGGTGTATTTAGAATCTAAAGATGAGGATGAAGAAGATGCGAAGGGCGTATTGCCCCCCCTCAGTATCGGGCAAGTTTTGGACTTCAATGACATGACCGCTACCGAACGTCATACCCGTCCGCCCGCTCGCTATACGGAAGCGGCTTTAGTGAAGGAACTTGAAGAAAAAGGCATCGGCCGCCCTTCAACTTATGCTCCTACGATTACTAAAATTATGGAGGAAAATAGGGGCTATGTAGTTAAAGAAACGAGAGAGGGAACGCCTCGACCTTTCAGAGTCTTGAAATTGACTAAAGATGGTGGTATTTTTACTAAAACCGAATCAGAAATGACTGGTGCTTTGAAAAATCACTTAGTTCCTACTGATATGGGTATGCTCGTCGTGGATTTCCTCGATAAGCATTTTGACAATGTCATGAATTATAGTTTCACGGCTAAAGTTGAAAATCAATTAGATGATATAGCAGAAGGCAACCGCAATTGGGTGGATATGATTTCTAAATTTTATGACCCTTTTCATGGCGATGTTGAAAAAACAATGTCTGAGGCAGACCGCGTGAGTGGTGAGCGAATATTGGGCACCGACCCCGATTCAGGCAAAACTGTATTGGTTAGAATGGGAAAATATGGACCTATTGCTCAGATAGGTACAGTTGATGAATTGGGTGAAAAAGAAAAGCCGACATATGGTAATCTCCAAAAAGGTCAATCTATCGAGACCATTAATTTGGAAGAAGCCTTGAGATTGTTTGAATTGCCTAAAAATTTGGGTGAATTTGAAAAAGCAGAAGTTGTCGTCGGTATTGGTCGTTTTGGTCCTTACGTCAAATTTGGTGATACTTTTGTTTCAATTCCGAAAGGTGAAGAACCCCTCAGTATTTCGATGGAACGCGCCGTTGAATTGATTCTGGAAAAAAGAAAAGCAGAAGCCCCGATATTTACTTACAAAGGTTTGCCAATTACTAAAGGTACAGGGCGTTTTGGACCATTTATTAAGTGGAACGACATGTTTATCAACGTTCCACGCCGTTTCAACATCGAAAGTATTACGCTCGATGAAGCCATCGAACTCATTGAAGCCAAAAATGAAAAAGAAGCCAATCGCTTTATTCATAATTGGACTGCCGATAAAATCAGCGTTGAAAATGGTCGTTGGGGTCCGATGGTCGTTTTTGGAAAATACAAACCTTTCAGTTTGAAGCACGACGGTAAAAAAATGACCGCCGAAGAAGCCACAACTTTGACTTTAGAGCAAGTTAAGAAAATGATTGAAGCAGAAATTCCGAATGCATTTGCTGTGAAACCGAAGAAAGCGGCTGTGGCGAAGGGGAAGAAATAGTGAATCATTTGAGCATAAAAAAAAGAGGCTGCCTTTCGAGACAGCCTCTTTTTATTTTATTCAAGCTGAGATTAGGGTGTTGTTTCTAATTCACATCCTTACTTTCTTTTAATTTTTTTATCTGTTCTTCCAATGCTTTTTTTGAAGCATCAGGTGCTTTTGCCATTGCTTTTTCAGCTGACAACAAGGCGTTTTTAAAATCACCTTTGGCAGAATACGCGAACATCAATCCATTGTGAACGGGAAAGGCGTCCCCATTTTTTGCTTGGCTCGCCAACATGACCTCCAAAGCTTTATCCAACCGTTTTTGAGTAATTAATGCCCGACTATAGGCTGCGTACTGAGGGGGGGCTGCCATTGTCAATGCTTCAACCATGACTGAATCGGCTTGTGACAGGCGGTTGAGTTTTTCTAAACCGGTTGCCACATTGCGAAGGCTGATAAAACTCTTTTGTCCACCAAAACCTGAAGTAGCTCGTTGACTCCACGACAAAGCCTCTTCCAAATTAATGTTTTTATTGAAGCAATATTGAGACGCTTGAATCAAATTACTACTACTGAACCCTTTTGACCCTTTCAATTCATCACGCATCCGAGCGATGACTAAATTTTCAACATCCACCTCTACTTTAAAAGGCACCATGAATTTTTCCCACATCATGGCAATAGTACAGCTTTTTTCTTTATGCTCTATGAACTCATACTTGAGCCATTCTACACTTTTATCAAGTGCCACAGGTTTGACTTTCACGCGCAGAGCATCATCTTTTTCCTCATAATAAAAACTACCCCAAGCATTGATTTGGTTAGAAAAAATAAGAGTGAATTCATCCATGCTCGGTGCCATAAATAGCCCATAACTACCCGCTTTTAGTGCCTGACCTTCAATTTTGACATCATGCTCGAAGGTAATGACCGTATTTTCATTAGCACCTGCTCGCCAGGGAGCAGTATTTTTATTAGTAATAAAACTATTAGAATTAAAACCATTAGGTACGAGTGCGCCCCAAATTTTACCTTCGCGCCCGTTGACGTCGGGTCTCGAATATTTAATTGTTATGCTGGTAATACCGACTTCCTCTGAAATCGTCGCCCGTGGATTGCCGCCTGAAGGTGGTACATCCATTTGGGCAAATGTCGTATGTCCTAAAAAGAAATACATGAGTAAAAACAAAAACTTTTTCATGATAATGGATTTTGTAGATGAAAAAAAGAAGTGTAGTTCAATTTCAATGATAAAATTATAAATTCTTGCGATAGAACTTTTACTTTACCTATATTTTTTCTTGAATATTAGTAGGCGCACCCTTATATATTTTACGTTACCAACCCAATCAAAGTCCTATAATCATCAAATTTGGCATCATCGGTTTTCATTTCTAAAACATCGAGGAGTTCATCGCCATATATTTCTTCCAATTCGTTAGCAGTGAAACCGGTTCGGATTTCAATCTTACCATTTTTGATTTGTAACAGTCGCCACTCAAATGTTTTCTGCATTTTATCCCATATTGAAGCGTTCATTTTAAAAGAATCCACATCAGGCAACAAAGGCTTTATCTCATTGAAAGCCAATGTGTTACGTGATAAAAGGCGAGCATTTTCTATGATAAAATAGGCTGTATGCGCCCAATCATCATCTTCTGTCAGCAAGCGGCTATACATGACAAGCTGTAGATCTTCACCATTTTTAATAAGGCGTTCGCGGTAGCCATGACCACTCCATTTTAAATCTAAAACGCAAAGCTCTTCAACACTGGGATTTTGAAGTGTCGGACGTTTTAACACAATATCCGCTTTACCTTTCACTGGTATTTCACTGAATTGCCCGCGCAAGTCCATTTCAGTTTTTACTACCGTCCATTTATTTTGACGAATCAAACAGATAAGCGTCCAAATAGCGTAATTAATTTGTCGAATCAATTGTACTCGCTCAGGTTCATAGCCATACATCAGCAAAGTGGCGGCTTCCCTTTGAAAAAGACGATGGCTTGCATTTTCCACCCAAGCATTTAAATCTGCTCGCGTCCATGTTTCAAAATCTGGATTCTCCAAAACCAATTCAAAGAAGCGGTGAGCGACATTGCCTTTCAGCGTATTTTCTTTAACGATACTCAAAATATCGGACTTTGACAAACGGGCTTTATGCCTAAAAACCCATTGATAAGGGTAATAAAATAAGGCTTCGAGGCTCGTCAAAGTCTCTTGATCGCGTTGTGCCAATCGCTTGGCATCGAGTTCAATAAATGGTTGCGTTTTGCCCAACCGATGGTGTTTTAATGGAATATTAAATGGTGTTTCAAGATTTGATAATTTTTTAAAATGGGTTAAATCTTTATAAATATCTATTGTTATGTCTTCTAAATCGTTAAAACAGGCTTTTAAATGGCTCATGAGTGGGTGTTCAACTGTCTCTTTACCATTTATTTTTTTAGGATAAATCAAAATTATTTGCTTTTGAGTTTTAAACACAGGCTGCGTCCGTTCCCAAAGCATGAGGGCATTTTCAACTTGAGGTGATTGAAGTTTGACATCATTTTTATGTAAATAATCTAACTCATCTTTATACCAACGGCTGAAAAAATGCACCCCCTCAGTATCAGTAAAATTCCACCAAACTAAAGTTTCAATATTATCAATCAAACACGATTCTTTATGGATATATGGGTAATGCCCCACTTCGCAAGGCTTCGGTTGCACGGGTGCAGGCTCATAAATGGTGCGGATAATGCGCTCCAATTCGAGGTAGGAGAGAAATTTATCATTGGGCGGCAATTCTTCTAAAAACTCTTGGACGCGTTTGGCTTGCTCACTAAGCACTATTAGGCTTGTATTTTTACCATTAGTGCTTTCAAATTCTTCACTTGCCCATTCTTTCAGATAATTGAAAATTTCAATTATTTCATCTTTCGGAGCACTTTTTTCAATATCATAAGTCGTTCTATCAAACCAAAATTCATATTGATGACGAATTTTATCAATATTTATATTGCTGTCTTTCAATGATTTATCTTTCAATTCTTCAAAAAATTGACTTGTTTTTGCAAACCAATGCTCACCGCCAATACCCGGTCGCTGTGAAATCAAATTAGCAATCACTGTTGCCAAATCTGCATCCAAAGGCTTGGCTGGCATGGTAACAAACTCCAATATTTTATAAGGGTCAATCGGTCGCCATAAAAATGTGGTCACCAATTTCAAAAGCTGCAAAGTCGGTCTTCCTAAAGACGATGAGGGCAAACCAAACGATGGCAAACCATTTTGAATCAGCGCATCATCCAAAACACGATTTTTATCTGGAATTAAAAAAACGGGTTTGTACCATTTATTTAAACTCAAAATTTTAGCAAAATAGGCGGCAGCATCTGTATCTCTCACAGACTCTAATATAATGAGTGAGCCATCGCCTTGCAGTTTTTGCTTTTCACCACGAGGTAATTTATTTTCTATAAAATCTTTAAAAATATTTAAATCTGTTAGATGATTAGGTGATTGGGTGATTGGGTGATTATGGTATTGTAAAGGTTTTATGACAATATTTTTATGTTTTAATAGCTCAAAAAGGCGTTGATACTGAGGGGGTAGGAGTGAGAGCGATTCATTGTGAAATATGGTAGAAATAGGCACGTTTTTATCAGAGAGTGCTTGTAAAACGGCTTCAAAACGGTCAGCATAGCCTGCTACGAGTTTTTTATTATCGGTCAGTGTGTTTTCAATGTCAGATAAAATATTCAAACGTTCGCAAGGAGTATTATTTTTAAAATCCCAACCAGCCAGTAGTAATTCATCACGCCGCGCTAAAAGAGCTTCGGCACAGGCTAACTGATCGGCTTCAAAAGAGTTTTTGTAAAATATAGGATGCGACTCTTGGGTATTATTTTTTAAATATTTAGAAAGAGCTTGTCGATATTGTTCAGTTCGGATATGTTCTATGCGATTGATATGCCCCTCTAAACCCAAATGAGCTTCTAAGAAAGAGAGCAAACCCTTAGAGCCGAGATATAAGGCTGCTTGATTTTGTTTAGGGTACACAACCTCATCGAAACATAAACCGTAATTAATAGTGTATAGCAAGTGTCAAATTGTTTTAATTGATAAAAAAAGGTTTTAATAAAGGTAAAGATAAATCTGAAATTCAAAAATTTTGACATTTTTTGTTTTAAATTGAATATTAATTTGTAAAATTGTCGGTATAAATCAAAAAAAATCAAACTTCATTTATCCAAAATCAGTATATTTGAACAAAATGTCTATTCAATTGTCATAATCATTAAGAAATGAAAATTCAAAATCTTATCATCATATTATTGCTGCCTTTCACTTCAATGGCGCAATCTCGCCTTAGCCAAGATGCTAAAGGAATCATCTACGACCGTGAAGGCGTTTTCGATATGCGCATCCATACGCATGGTTGGGCGGTGGGCTATCAGATTGGTAAAATCAAATCTTATTATAAAACAACTTTTTATAATTTCGAACTCGGAGAGCTTCGCCACTACAAAGAAACGCGCAAATCCACCGATTTTTCAAGCATTTCTCCAAGCAACGGCTTTCGGTCTTATACATTTGGTAAGCAAAATTATGCTTTTGTACTGAGGGGGGGCATCGGTCAAAAAAGATATTATACTGAAAAGGCTTCAAAAAATGGGGTGGCTGTCGGGCTCACTTATTCAGGCGGTTTGACTGCTGCTTTGATGAAACCCTATTATCTTGAAATCGGCGGTGCACGCGATGGTTTGCCGGGTACAGCTATGAAATATACACCTGAAAACTCTAAATTTTTCTTAGACCCATATAGAATTCAAGGCAAAGGCAATTTACTGAAAGGTGTAGGTGAAACGAAAATTATCCCTGGCATTCATGGTCAAATTGGGGTGCATTTGGATTGGGGTGCTTTCGATGAATTTTTGAAAGCTGTTGAAGTTGGTATCATGCTGGATGTGTTTCCCAAAAAATTGCCCATCATGATTAATGAGGAGAACCGCCCATATTTTATGAACCTTTACGTATCTTTGCAACTCGGAAAAAGAACTTAAAATGGTTATTAATTATTAGTTATTGGTTATTATTTCAAACAAATCATTGGGATTTGTTAAATATTTACATAAAAATATGCTTGAATTACCCATTGTAGAATCCAAACCACAACGTCAGGCACGCCCTGATTGGTTGCGTGTGAAATTACCCATCGGAGAGGATTTTAAAAAAGTTAGAAATTTAGTTGATACGTACAATCTGCACACCATTTGCCAAAGTGGTAATTGCCCAAATATGGGCGAATGTTGGGGTGCAGGGACGGCTACTTTTATGATATTGGGCAATACTTGTACGCGCTCATGCTCATTTTGCGCTGTCAAAACAGGCAGACCGAATGAATATGATGAAGATGAACCGCGCCGTGTAGCAGAAGCCATTCAACTCATGGGCGTCAAACATGCCGTTATTACGAGCGTCAATCGGGATGAATTGAAGGATAGAGGGGCTGAAATTTGGTTTCAAACTGTTGTCAATATCAAAGGATTATCACCTCAAACCACCATTGAAACCTTGATACCTGATGTAAAAGCGAATTGGGAAGCTTTAGAAAGAATGATTTCAGCAGGTCAAGAAGTCGTGTCGCATAATATGGAAACCGTCGGCAGGCTTTACCGCAAAGTTCGACCGCAAGCTAAATATGAACGCAGCCTTGAGCAAATCAAGCGCACAAAGGAATATGGTAAACGCACCAAAACAGGCATCATGCTTGGCTTAGGTGAACTGAAAGAAGAGGTATATAAAGCGATGGATGATTTGGTCGAAAATGGTTGCGATGTCCTCACATTGGGTCAATATCTTCAACCGACTAAAATGCACATCGAAGTGGCTGAATTTATTCACCCCGATATATTTGCTGAATATAAAGAAATTGGCTTGGCGAAGGGATTTAAATTTGTAGAAAGTGGTCCATTGGTTCGCTCTTCATATCATGCGGAAAGACACCTTTGAGAGTTGAAAATTGAAAATTGTGAGTTATAATGTGTTGATAATCAATTGATTAAAATATTAATTTTCGTTTTTTACCATATAAAAAAGGCTTTAAAATCTTCATGATTTCAAAGCCTTTTTTACGTTCAATACTGAGGGGGTACATTAGTTGAGAGTTGAGAGTTGAAAGTTGAAAGTTGAAAGTTGAAAGTTGAAAGTTTTTTCCACAACTTTCAACTCTCAACTCTCAACTCATAACTTTCAACTCTCAACTCATAACTCTCAACTCATCACTATTTTCTCAATTTGCTATTCTTTTGACCATAGATAAAATATACGACTAAGCCTAAAGCCATCCAGCTAAAGGCAGCTAATAATGTAAATTTATCTAAAGCGACTATCATACCGATACATATTAATGCACCAAGTGGAGCTACAATATTGACGGCTGGTGTGCGGAAAGGGCGTTTCAAATCAGGATCAGTTTTACGTAAAAATATTACTCCGATGCTCACTAAAACGAAAGCCAATAAAGTACCGAACGATGTTAAATCCCCTGCCAAACTGCCTGGAATGAAGGCTGCAAATGCCCCAACGAAAGCAAAGACAATCCAGTTAGATTTGTAAGGCGTGCGATAAGTAGGGTGTATTTCTCCAAATACGGGTGGTATCAAACCATCGCTTGACATTGAGAAAAATACGCGTGATTGACCCATCAACATCACTAAAATAACTGATGAAAAACCGGCTAATATCGCAACCGTTACCAATGTTGCCAACCAATGATAGCCCGTCATATAGGTTTCGATGGCGTAAGCAACAGACGCTTCTTTACCAGCCGTTGCAAATTCCGTATAATTAGCAACACCCGTCAGTACGTGGGCAAATAATATATACAAAACAGTACAAACTGCTAACGAACCGAGAATACCAATCGGCATATCTCTACCAGGATTCTTCGCTTCTTGTGCGGTGGTTGAAACGGCATCAAAACCAATAAATGCAAAGAAAACGATGGCTGCACCCCCCAAAATACCCCCATAACCGTGTTTAAAGAAGCCTTCATGACCAGGTGTACCTTCTGGAATCATATAAGGAATGTGATTGGCTTCTTTGATAAAACTCCAACCAACTGCTATAAAAACTAATACAATAGCTACTTTCAAAAAGACAATCACAGCATTTACTGAGGCTGATTCCTGTGTGCCTCTAATCAATAATAGCGTCAATAATAACAAAATAACTAAGGCTGGCGCATTCATAATCCCTGCTATACCACTCACATCGTGTTCAAACGGCGAATGACACCATTCATAGGGTATTGCCCCCCCCAGCAACTTGTTGAGATATTCACTCCATGCTATCGAAACCGTTGCTGCCCCTAAAGCATACTCCATAATTAAAGCCCAACCAATAATCCAAGCGACTAATTCGCCCATCGTCACATACGCATACGCATACGCACTACCTGAAATGGGGATGGATGAAGCAAACTCAGCATAACACAAACCAGCTAAAGCGCAACCAATAGCGGCGACGATAAAAGATAATGTCACAGCAGGGCCCGCTGCTTTGGCTGCTGCATCCGCAGTCCGAACGAATAAACCAGCACCAATAATAGCACCGATACCCAAAGCGACCAAGTTCATGGCGCCGAGCGTGCGTTTTAATCCTTTCTCATTGTCAGCTGCTTGTGCCAGAATCTGAGCGAGAGGTTTTCTAATAAAAAGGCTCATAAATTGATTTGTTTAAATTTTTAAAATGACCAAATTTGGTTGTTGATTATTAAAGTTAGTTTCTTATCGTTGCCAAATAAAATTTCATAGAAGCAAAAGAAAGGAAAATATATGGGTTATCAAAGGTTTTACCTTTTTTTTATACAATGTGCTTGTTTTGACTATAATTCAATGCTCGATTCGCTGCCAATTTCTCTAAAATTCATGCCACTGATTGAGCGAATATTAGCCAATGGGTCATATTTTCTCACATTTTCCAAATTCAAATTGGTCATTTCTTCCAATTGACTGAGGGGTATTTGATACGTTTTATAAGCACCAAAACCGTCTTCGCCTATGAGTTCACGTTCGCCCATATCTTTCAAATAGTCTTCATGGCTCAAAAGATAGGCTGTTACTGAGGGGGTACCATCTTTCTTTATTAAGGCTGCCATTTTCCAAAATTGCAAAGGTAAAAGGGCATTTCTATAAGCAAAATCATGGTCTGTGAAGACTGGTCCCGTAAAAACTGAGACTTTCAAATCCTCAACATCCGTATTTTTCAAAATATAATCCTCTAAACTGAGCCAAGTCACCCGATTCAAGTTTTTATGTTGTGGCGCACACACTGTCAAATGGAAAGTATCTGCATTGGCTGCTAAGGCTTCATCGCCCCAGACAGGGTCGAGCCGCCGCACTAAATGCCCTAAATCTAAATTATTGCCCTTATAATATTCCTTGCCAAGCTGTTGCGACTTATCCAAACGAGGGTCATAAACCCATTTATCGCTCTCCCGATTATTGGCGATACTCTTCGAACCATCTATATTCACTGCCGCAAGTATAGGCATATTTCGCTCATTATTCATGGCGATTGAAAAATGATGATATTTGAGAAAATGTGGGTTGTCGGGTTGTGGATTTTTTAAAATTGTCAATTTTCCTTGAAGATTTTTGAGTAAATCATCTAATTCAATCTTAAAGTCACTGGTTTTGATAAAATTAGCATCATAACCTTTCCTATCAGCATATAACTGTGCAGATGATGAAGGTGCTGTGTCAACGGGTTTATCAGCAGGTTTATCCTTCGGTTTTTTAGCTGGTACTGAGGGGTCATCTGGCTTTGGTGTAGTCGGTTTTGATGGCTTTGCATCAGGAATTTCACCTCCGCTTTTAGTATTTTTTTTATTAAAAGCATAAATAGCAACAGCAGCAGTTGCCAAAAGTAATAATAGGACAATGTAAGTACTCATAGGTCTTTATTTTCAGCTAAGATACGATTTGATTAGAATTAATATATTTTTTATCCGTAATTTTTAATGTTAAAAACTCCAAAGCGCGATGTTCAGCCCATGAATATTTTTTGTCACCTGCCAACGGAAAACCGCAATGCCCACCATTAGTGGGCGTTTCAAGGTGAATATTGGGGTGCTCTTTGGCTAAATCGTAGGGAAAACATTCGGGGGAGAGTAGTGGGTCATTTTTAGCTTGTACAATGAGCGCAGGAATTTGCAATTGATGTATAAAATTCAAGGCAGAACCGATAGAATAGAAGGATTCAAGGTCAGAATAGCCATTTATTTTACAGAAAAAGGTGTTTAATTGTGCATTCCAATCTTTGTGAGTGATGTCAGTTTGGGTCAATTTATCAGGAAAAAGAGCGATTTTTTCAATTAATTTAGGCTGCAATTTCTTTTCAAAATTTAGCCGATACAGCCAATTATGCTTTTCACCCAGTAATTCAGTCGAAGATTTCATATCCAAAGGTGCTGAGAATGCAATCACATTTTTTACTGAGGGGTGTGCCTTGAGCGATGCATATTTTAATGAAATATTGCCGCCCATACTAAAACCAATCAAAGCAATTTTATCATAATTTTTAACTGAAACAGCATGTTTGACCACCGAGTCAATGTCTTCAATATTGCCATGATTGTACATTTCAAACGCTCGATTTATCTCTCCACTGCACGAACGGCAATTCCAAGACAGCACATCCCAACCATTTTCGGACATGATTTTAGCCATGCCCAAAATATATGGACGACCTGAATTGCCTTCAAAACCATGAGTCAAAATGACCAAATTGTTTGAATTTTTCTTTATCCAATCCAAATCTAAGAAATCTCCATCGGGCGTATTCATGCGTTCGCGCTCGTACACAACGCCTTTCACTTGTCTGAAAGCTGGTAAAATAGTCTGAATATGCCCGTTGAAATGGTGAAAAGGTGGGCGTGTGTAGGATGATTTCTGTATTAATGGCATGGCTAATTTTTATTGATGATTAAACCTTATAGGTTTTTAAAACCTATAAGGTTTGTTGAGAATCAAGTAATTGTATAGCTAATTGTTTCAAATCCAAACCTGCAAAAGTACCCGAAGTCATCAGAAGTAGGTTCTTATTTTTAAACGAATATTGTTTTAAAAACTGTATAAACAATTGATTATCAGTGAAAATATGCAAATTGGGGTTATTGAAAAACGTTTTGACCTCGTCTATACTGAGGGGGGGCATTTTTTTCATCGCTAAAGTATGTTCATTAAAAAACACGACTGCAATGTCCGCCGCATCCATCGTTCCTTGATATTGTGGTAAAAATGCTTTATTCAAACTGCTGAAAGTATGCAATTCCAAACAAGCCACCAATTGCCTATCTCTAAACTGAGCTTTCACCGCCTGAACAGTCGCTTTCACTTTCGATGGAGCATGAGCAAAATCCAAATATGCGATACTACTATTTGTTTCAAAAAGTGTTTGCAAACGTTTGGCTGCACCTTTAAAACTTTGAATGGCTTTAAAAAATTGTGCATCAGAAATACCAATTTCACGGCAAACATAATATGCTGCTTTCAAATTTTCCAAATTATGCAGACCAAATATTTCAAGTGGGATTTCCTGTTTATCTTCTGTAATAAGGTACGATTTATTGTTTTTAACCAAATGGTCAAACGCATCATAAGCAATGGTTTTGCAAGGGCTGGAGTCGGTAATTTTCTCTAAATCAGCATCATGTTTATAATAAAACAGCTTCCCTTTTTCATCAATTGTTTTGATAAAAATGCTGAATTGCTCCACATAGTTTTCATAAGTTGGGAAAACATTCATATGATCCCATGCAATACCTGTTATGATGGCGATATGCGGATGATAATGGTGAATTTTAGGCACTAAATCAATAGGAGAGGAGAGGTATTCATCGCCTTCGATAATCATAATGGGTGCATTTGAGAGTTTAACCATTTGGTCAAACCCTTCCAACATAGCCCCAACGAGATAATCATAATCGGTATGACACTCTTTCAAAACATGCATAATCATAGAAGTCGTGGTGGTTTTTCCATGACTTCCTGCTACAACAATGCGCTTTTTATCTTTAGAATGTTGATAAATAAATTCAGGATAAGAGTATATTTTCAATCCCAATTCTTGACCCCTCAGTAATTCGGGGTTATCCTTGCGAGCGTGCATACCTAAGATAATAAAATCCAAATCCGCCTTGATTTTATTAGGAAACCAGCCCATTTCCGCAGGTAAAATGCCTGCAATAGCCAATCGCTCTTTGGCAGGATTGTATATTTCATCGTCCGAACCTGTTATGTTATGCCCGTTTTTATGGAGGGCTAAAGCTAAATTGTGCATCGCTGCACCGCCAACGGCGATAAGGTGAATTTTCATTTACAAAACTTCAATTGATTTTAAAATAACAGAATAAACAAATTCCAATTCCTCAGTGGTAATGCAATAAGGCGGCATCATATAAATGACATTGCCCAAAGGACGCAGTAAAACACCATTTTCCAAGTAAAATTTGTAGGCTTTTTCTTTAAAAGGATTAAAATAGGATGAATTTTCAATAGTTTTAAATTCAATGGCTAAAATAGTCCCTGTTTGTCGAACATCTTTAAGCCTCGCATTTCCCTTAATTTTTTCAGAAAAAACAGTATGACTAAGACATATATTTTGAATATTTTGTTGACATTCTTCACTCAAAAGTAAATCTAAACTGGCATTTGCTGCCGCACAAGCCAAAGGATTCGCTGTGTAAGAATGTCCATGAAAAAAAGTTTTAGATATATCATCGGAAATAAAAGTTTCATAAATTGTCTGAGAACATATAGTCACACCCAAAGGCAAAAACCCGCCCGTAATGCCTTTGGATAGGCAAATAATATCAGGTTTATGGGTGCAATAATCGGTAGCGAAGAGTTTGCCTGTTCTACCAAACCCTGTCATCACTTCATCGGCAATGCAAACTATTTGATTATTTTGAGCTATTTCTATGAGTTGCTCCAAATGCTCAGCCTTGTACATGAGCATACCCGCCGCACCTTGCACGAGAGGTTCAAAGATAAAAGCGGCTGTATTTTCATTTTTGACCAAATGGTCAAATTGCATTTTTAAGGCTTCAATGTTATCATTCGTCGGTATCGGAATATGAATCACTTCAAACAATAATGGGTCAAAAGGTGCGCTAAAAGTATTCCTACCGCCGACACTCATTGAGCCAAAAGTATCACCATGATAGGCATTTTCAAAGGCAATTATGGTCGTTTTATGCTTAATTCCTTTGTTAAACCAATATTGCAATGCCATTTTCAACGCCACTTCAACAGAAGTAGAGCCATCATCTGAAAAGAAAATCTTTGAATACTGAGGGGACAGATTGCATATTAACCGTTCGGTCAAATTGATAGCATGAGGGTGTGTGAAGCCTGCAAAAATGACATGCTCCAATGTCATCGCTTGTTGAGCAATGGCATTGGCAATATAGGCATTCGCGTGTCCATGAATATTGACCCACCATGAAGCAATGGCATCAATATATATTTTTCCATCAGCTGCATACAGCGTACAACTTTTCGCTTTTTCAATCAAAATGGGTGTATCATTGCCTTTGATGGGCGTGAAAGGATGCCAAATATAGGCTTTATCTTTTTCTTGAAGCGTCATTTAATTAATGATGAATGATGAATGATGAATGATGAATGGCAAAAAAATCCGTGAAAATCAGTCTAATCCGCGTCATCCGCGTTCCAATAAAAATTATTAGCAACAAATTCTTTAACATTTTCTTTATTCAAATTCGCCATTCTTGGTATTGAAAATAACAAAGGCAGTTGCGTATATTCCAAAATATAATCAACACTGGATTGTACGACCTCACCATTGAAAACAATGCCTTTTATAGAAATTTGTTGCTGTTTTAAAGCAAAAGCACTCATTAAAGTGTGATTAATGCTGCCTAAATAATTTTCAGAAACGAGAATTATAGGCAAATTAAGGTATTTTATTAAGTCAATATTCAAGAAATTTTTACCCAAAGGCGACATAATGCCACCCGCTGTTTCTACTATTAATTTATTATTGGTTTTAGGCAATATCAATTTTTCTTTCTGAATAACCACCCCCTCAGTATCAGCCGCAAAATGAGGTGATGCAGCCGTTTGAAACCGATAGGCTTCAGGATGAATCATACATTTTGAATTGCTCACATGATTTTGTATAAAAATAGAATCTGAATTGTCCAAATCACCTGCTTGAATGGGTTTCCAATAATCGTAGCCCAAAGCCTCGCAAAGTATTGCGGAACAGAGTGTTTTGCCGATGCCTGTATGTATGCCTGCGATGATAATCATAGTAGTTGAGAGTTATGAGTTGAGAGTTGAGAGTTCGGAAATATGTGAAATTAAGTGAGTTATTTGCTCTTTTGTATTGAAAGAATGTAGAGAAATACGCAGCCTTTCAGTACCCACTGCAACTGTCGATGAAAGTATAGCTTTTACAAAGAAACCGTTGCTAATTAATTGATTTTCAATACTTTTTGCTTTAAAATTATCACCAATAAGTATGGATTGAATTGGTGAATGGCTTTCAATAATGATATATTTTTTTACTGTAACAACATTTTCTTTCCAATATAAAATCAAATCAAATAAAGCATTCCTTTGAGCATTTGGTAAGGCTTTGTAGATGTTTTGAATTTGATAATAAAATGAAGGGGGTAGGGCAGTGGTGTATATAAACGAGCGTGAATGATTGATAAGATATTGTCTCAAAATAGCACTCCCCACTATCGCCGCACCATGATAACCTAATGCTTTTCCAAAGGTGTGAATGCGGGCATAAACCCTTTTTTCTAAACCATAATGACACACCAAACCTTCGCCATTTTCGCCATAAATTCCAGTCGAATGGGCTTCATCTACAATCAAAATAGCTGCATATTTTTCGCATAAATCAGCTATTTTACTGAGTGGGGCTTCGTCGCCATCCATTGAATAAATGGATTCAACGACCACTATTTTTTTAGACGCCGCTGATTTCAATTTTGTCTCTAAATCCACTAAATCATTGTGTTTGAAGACACTTCTATGGGCTTTACTCAAGCGAATACCGTCAATTATAGAAGCATGGATAAATTCATCCGAAATAATTGTATCATTTTTTGAAGCGATGCAAGAGAACAAACCGACGTTCGCCATGTAGCCAGAAGTGTAAATAAGGGCGGCTTCCGCTTTGTGGAATTGAGCAATCACCCCCTCAGTATTTTCTGCTAAAATAGAATTGCCTGTTATCAATCGAGAGCCTGTACTGCCTATAGAAATTGAAGGATGGGAGGGTTCGTGTAGGTCATTTTTTGAAGCAAAACCTAAATAATTATTGGAGCAAAAATCAATTTTATCCGTCACGCTGACTAATTTTCTCAATAAGCCAGCAGTTTCTTTTTTATCCAAAAATGCTTGTAAATGATTGTCAAAATGCTTGTTTTCAGTCATTAATTTGAAATGTTAAGCGTAATTGACGTTTGCCCCCCTGCCCCCGAAGGGGGAGTACATCCGAACATTATTGAAAATTATAACTCAATTTTACGATTATTCCGCAATGTACTCCTCCTTCGGGGGCAGGGGGGCAAACGTCAAATTATATAAGATTCACCAATTCTTTAAACGGCTTTCGAGCCGTCAAACCCAATGTTTTAAACATTTGCATATCCGTATCAAAATCAGGATTAGGCGTTGTCAAAAGTTTTTCCCCTGCAAAAATAGAATTCGCACCTGCCATAAAACACAAGGCTTGATCAGACAATGACATATCGTTTCGCCCAGCCGACAAACGCACCACGCTGCGTGGCATAATAATACGGGCTGTAGCAATCATGCGCAACATTTCATCAATTTGTACCTTCGTGTTATTGGCTAATGGCGTTCCTGCAACGGGCACGAGGGCGTTCACTGGAACTGAATCGGGATGCTCTTCCATCGTGGACAAGGTGTGGAGCATTTTTATTCTATCATCATCTGTTTCACCTAAGCCGATAATGCCGCCGCAACACACTGAGAGCTTCGCTTTTTTAACGTTTTTCAAAGTATTCAGACGGTCGTCGAAAGTGCGGGTGGTGATAATATTTTCATAATTATCGCTCGATGTATCAATATTATGGTTGTAGGCAAAGCAACCCGCTTCTTTCAGGCGTTCTGCTTGTTCATATGTGAGCATTCCGAGCGTGCAACAGACCTCCAAACCCATATCGTTGACTTCAGAAACCATTTCTAAAACCCTGTCAAAATCCCGATTATCGCGCACTTCTCGCCACGCCGCACCCATACACAAGCGCGATGCCCCATTGGCTTTGGCAACAGCAGCCCGTTCCATGACCTTTTCAACGGTCATCAAAGGATGCACTTCTACGTCGGTATGATAGCGCGCCGCCTGTGGGCAATAGGCGCAATCTTCTTTGCAACCACCTGTTTTGATGGAAATCAAACTGCTGATTTGCACCTCACTATACGCCTTGTTTTGACGATGAACGGTTGCCGCTTCAAAAATCAAATCCAATAATGGGCGATTGTAAATTTCTTCAATTTCAGATAATGTCCAGTTATTTCTGATAGTCATAAGTTGATTTTTTAGTTTTTAGTTTGTGGAACTCCAGTTCCGCTTTCAAATTTTTTCCACATTATTTTTTTCCACAAACCTATGTATAAGTAATTTTTGTTACACATAGTTAAGATAGAACACATAGACTGGGTGTAAAAATTTTGATACTCATTTACCCCCTCAGTATAGAGCGAGCAAAAGTAAAAAAATCTTAAAAAAAAACAAGTTCTATTTTACTCGTTGGTGCAGCGCACTGTAATATTACGGTGCGCTGCACCTTAAACGATACTTTTTATTTTAATCTACAAATATTACGGTGCGCTGCACCTTACTTATTTTTAAATCAAATTCCTTTGATCACGAATGATTCATCACGAATGATTCTCTCATCTCTCATCATTAATTATCGTTCATTTTTTATGAGTAGTTCTCTTATCTCATGAGTAATTTTATTATCTTTAAATTGATGATTATCAACGAATTGTACAGGTACAACACGTTTCGTGCTCCCTGAAATGAAGGCTTCATCGGCTTTTAAAAACTCTTCAAGCGTGATGTCTCTTTCTTCCAATTCAAAATGATTTTTCACAATTTTAATGATATTTTGACGAGTAATGCCGTGCAAAATATTCCGACTGGGGGTAATAATTTTACCATCTTTAACCATAAAAATATTGCTGCGAGAGGATTCTGAAATGATGCCATTGAAGTGATAGAGCACATCTTGAGCACCCGCTGCTTTCATTTTTGGTAAGTGATAAATAGGCACGATATAATTAATGGTTTTAATGTCAGGCAGCTCTCTCAAATGCTCTACCAGCATTAATCTTATGGAATCCGATTGTTGAGGCATTGAAAACGGCTTTGCGAGCATCATGACATTGGGTAGGGTAGGCGTATAACCGTCTTCGGAATAGCCGCCCGTGCAGAGTAATTTAATACCCAACAATTTGTGTTTATTTAATTTTATAAGGTCTAAAATATGTTCGCGCAAATGCTCACGCGAATAAGGTAAAGCCAAATTCATTTTGCTGGTTGAATATTCAAATCTATCCAAATGTTCTTCCAAAAAAATGGGTTGACCATCAATGGCTCTGAAAAAATCGAACACGCCGTAACCCCTCAGTATAGCCAGGTCTGTGATGTGAATTTTAGCGTCGGCTATGGGTAATATTTGCCCGTTGATGTAGGTGTATTCCTGTTGTATTGTCATATAATAAGGTGTATTGGTTTAAAATTGTGTTTTATTAGTTAACATAAGATGAATTATCCATAAATTTAAATAAAGCATTGATAATCAATGTATTAATATTAGTGTTACAGTTTTATTTTTGTTTTTTATCTGTGTTGGATTCTCTGTTTTTAATTGCTTCCTCACACAAAACAACTACCGTACTTGAAATACTTCGTCGCTCATTTTCAGCAATTTTTATAATTTTATCCCTGAGTTCATCATCAAATGATATTGATTGAAGCGTTTTCTTTTTACCTTCCATAAATAAATAATTTTTGCAAATGTACATTTTCTTTAATTCGATTTCCAAATTTTAAACCATAAATATTTAAAATAAATTAATCAAAAAACATACCACTATGAGTAAACCAGTTTATTACTATGATTTTTGGGTAGGCACACCCGAACAAAAAAACGATGAATGGAAACTTGATGCTTTAAAAATGCCCTCTACTACCCCAATTTCAGCCATGTTTTTACGTTCTGTTATGTACGGCTTTGAAGCTAAAAAGGTTAAAAAATTTATATTCAATAAAGACATACTACTTTATCAAATCCATAAAATAGTTGAATATGAAAAAATCCAACACATAGGACAGCCTTTGCGCTATCGAAAAATTAGAGATTATAATGTATCTGAAACATTGTTTAAAATCTTTAAATAATTACATTTGTGATTGACTTTAAACAATATTTTTTACTACAAAAACATTCACACAATGCAAAATATTTGGAAAATCTTAACGCTCGTATTTGGAGGGGCTTTAATTGGTTATGTTGGTTACAACGTAGGAACTAAAAGTAAAGACGCTAAATTTAATGACATTGAGACTAAAACGGCTTTGGTTACTCAAATTAAAGACAGTTTAGAAAACAAAGAAAAGGATAAACGGCAAAGGCAGGAAAAAGAACTTAGGGAAAGTAAAAAGAAGGAATTTATATCTCATTGGGGTAATTATGTATCTTTAAGAGATACTTCTTTTGGATGGCGGTTAGTTGGTGGCTGTAAAAATATGGAGTTGACTATTACTAATGATTCAGATTATAAAATTGATGAAATCTTAGTGAAAGTAGAACTTTATCGTTTAGGTGGTAATCAATGTGAACAAAGAACTTTTGTCATAAGTGATATTAATGCAAACTCAAATAAGACTATTGAAACGGGGTCTTTTAGCTGTGGGGTAAACCATAAAGTATTTTTATATAGCGTTAAATGTAATTCCATTGATTTTAACTATGTCAATACTTTTTAAAACTTTTTTTTCGATTTTGTTTTAAAATTTTGCTCAAAGTGTCGTTGATGCGCTCGGCTCTCTCGTCCATCGTGACCATAAAGCTACTATTTTAAAACAATTTTATTGATATTGTAAAACAAAACGGCTATTACTTTTT